>CAYPDO010000135.1:0-9422 GCA_964409495.1 uncultured Bordetella sp. | reverse complement strand
GCATCGAGCACCGCGCCCACCTGGCCGCCGTGTGCGCGGTGCTCGATGCCGCGGGCCTGCCCTACCGCATCAACCCGCGGCTGGTGCGCGGGCTGGACTACTACAACCTCACCGTCTTCGAGTGGATCACCGACCACCTGGGCTCGCAGGGCACGGTGTGCGGCGGCGGCCGCTACGACGGCCTGTTCGAGCAGCTGGGCGGCAAGCCCACGCCGGCCATCGGCTTCGGGCTGGGCATCGAGCGCCTGCTGCTGCTGCTGCAGGAGCTGGGCGTGCCGGTGCCGTGCAGCGGCCCCGATGCCTATGCCGTGATTCCCGATGCCACCGCGCTGCCGCAGGCCCTGGTGGCGATCGACGCCTTGCGCACGGCCGGCGTGGCGGTGCAGATGCATGCCGGCGGCGGCTCGTTCAAGAGCCAGTTCAAGAAGGCCGACGCCAGCGGTGCCCGCTACGCCCTGGTGTTTGGTGGCGACGAGCTGGCCCAGGGCATGGTGGCCGTCAAGCCTCTGCGCCAGGGCGCCGACAGCCAGGGCGACGGGCAGGGCGGGCAAACACTGCGCCCGCTGGCCGAGGTGTCTGCCTGGGCGGCTGAACTGCGCACCGCATAATCCAGGGCTTCGGCCTGCCGCGTGCAGGCCCGTCCCATTCCTGCCCTTGCCGGCAGTCCGACCCGAGAACCCCACGCCTCATGGCCACCGCACTCGACCTGCAGGAGCAGGAACAACTCGACGAACTCAAGGCCTTCTGGAAGAAGTACGGCAACCCGATCACCTGGCTGATCACCGCCGTGCTTCTGGCCTTCGCCGCCTGGAACGGCTGGAACTGGTACCAGCGCGACCAGGCCGCCAAGGCTGCCGCGATGTTCGACGCGCTCGACCAGGCGGCGCTGGTGGGCGATGCCGACAAGGCCGGCCGCGTGTTCAACGACCTGAAGGAGCGCTATCCGCGCACCGTGCTCACGCAGCAGGGCGGCCTGCTTGCGGCCAGACTGCAGGCCGAGAAGGGCCAACTCGACGCCGCCAAGGCCACGCTGGGCTGGTTGGCCGAGAACGGCAGCGAGGACGAGTACCGCGCCATCGCCAGCCTGGCGCTCGCCGGCGTGCTGCTGGAGGCCAAGCAGCATGACGCGGCGCTGAAGGCGCTGGACGGCGTCAAGCCGGCCAGCTTTGCCGGCCTGGCCGCCGACCGCCGCGGCGACGTGCTGCTGGCCCAGGGCAAGCCCGCCGAGGCCAAGGCCGCCTACCAGGCCGCCTGGAAGGCCATGGACGAGAAGATCGACTACCGGCGCCTGGTGGAGGCCAAGCTCACCGCGCTGGGCGCCGCGCCAGCGCCGGCCGCTGCCGCATCCGGAGCCGCGCAATGATGGGCCGCCTGAACCGCCCGCTGAGCCGCCGCCTTGCAGCCCTGGCTGCGCCGCTGGCCTGCGCCGCGGCACTGCTGGCCGGCTGCGCCGCCGACAAGCCCAAGCCCACCGCTCTGGACGCAGTGACGCCGCAGATTGCCGGCCGCCAGGTGTGGCAAGCGCGGCTGGATTCGGTGCAGTTCCCGCTGGGCGTGGTGGCGCGCAACGGCCAGTTCATCGTTGCCGGCACCGATGGCACCGTGCTGGCGCTGGACGCCGCCAGCGGCCGCGAGGCCTGGCGCGGCAGTGCCGGCGACAAGCTCTCGGCCGGTGTGGGCAGCGATGGCCGCCATGCCGCCGTCGTCACGCGCGACAACGCGCTGGTCGTGCTGGACCAGGGCGCCAAGGGCTGGAGCAAGCCGCTGTTGTCGCGCGTGGTCACGCCGCCGCTGGTGGCCGGTGGCCGCGTGTTCGTGATGGGCGTCGACCGCGTGGTGCACGCCTTCGACCTGCAGGACGGCGCCAGGCTGTGGTCGGCCACGCGGCCGGGCGAAGCACTCACGCTGGCCCAGCCTGGCCTGCTCACCGCCTACCAGGACACGCTGGTGGCCGGCATCGGCGCCGTGCTGGTCGGCATCGACCCCACCAAGGGCAGCGTGCGCTGGGAACTGCCGCTGACCTCGCCGCGCGGCACCAACGAGGTCGAGCGCCTGAACGACCTGCTGGGCCCGGTGGTGCGTGTGGGCGACGCGGTGTGCGCACGCGCCTTCCAGACCGCCGTGGGCTGCGCCGATCTGGCCCGCCGCAGCGTGCGCTGGAGCCGCAATGCCGGTGGCCTGAATGCCGTGGGCGGCGACGCCGAGTTCGTCTTCGGCGCCGATGGCTCCGACCGTGTCAGCGCCTGGCGCGCCACCAATGGCGATCTGGCCTGGAGCAACGAGCGCCTGCTCTACCGCAGCCTGAGCGCGCCGCTGTCGGCCGGCAGCACGGTGATCTTCGGCGACTACGAAGGCCAGGTGCACTTTCTCTCGCGCGCCGAAGGCAAGCTGGTGCTGCGCCTGCCCACCGACGGCTCGCCGGTGGTGGCGCAGCCGGTGCTGTCGGGTACCACCGTGCTGGTGGTCACCCGCAACGGCGGCCTGTTCGCCTTCCGCCCAGAATAAGAACAAGGTCTCGATGAAACCCGTCATGGCGCTCGTGGGCCGCCCCAATGTGGGCAAGTCCACGCTGTTCAACCGCATGACCAAGAGCCGCGATGCGATCGTGGCCGACTTTGCGGGCCTCACGCGCGACCGGCACTACGGTGACGGTCAGCATGCCGGCCGCAGCTTCATTGCCATTGACACCGGCGGTTTCGAGCCCGAGAAGCCCACCGGCATCGTGGCCAAGATGGCCGAGCAGACCCAGGCCGCGGTGGCCGAGGCCGATGTGGTGGTGTTCGTCGTGGACGCGCGCGCCGGCGTCTCGGCGCAGGACCACGACATTGCGCGTTACCTGCGCACCGCCAACAAGCGCACGCTGCTGGCCGTGAACAAGGCCGAGGGCATGGTCGATGCGCCGGCGCTGGCCGAGTTCTTCGAACTTGGCATGGGCGAGCCGCACCCGGTGTCGGCCGCGCACGGCCAGGGCATCCGCAGCCTGCTCGATGCCGCGCTGGAGCCGTTCCCCGAGGACGACGAGCCGGCCGAGCCCGACGCCGACGCGCCGATCCGCCTGGCCGTGGCCGGCCGGCCGAATGTGGGCAAGAGCACGCTGATCAACACCTGGCTGGGCGAGGAGCGCCTGGTCGCCTTCGACCTGCCGGGCACCACGCGCGACGCCATCAGCGTGCCCTTCGAGCGCAACGGCCGCAAGTTCGAGCTGATCGACACCGCCGGCCTGCGCCGCAAGGGCAAGGTGTTCGAGGCCATCGAGAAGTTCTCGGTGGTCAAGACCCTGCAGGCGATTGCAGATGCCAACGTGGTGGTGCTGCTGCTCGATGCCACGCAGGGTGTCAGCGACCAGGACGCGCACATCGCCGGCTACATCCACGAGTCCGGCCGCGCCGTGGTGGTGGCGGTGAACAAGTGGGACGCGGTGGACAGCTACCAGCGCCAGATGTTCGAGCGCTCGCTCGAGCAGCGCCTGGCCTTCCTGCGCTTTGCCGAGGTGCTGCAGATCTCGGCGCTCAAGCGCCAGGGCCTCACGCCGCTGTGGCGGGCGATTGCCGATGCGCACAAGTCGGCCACCGCCAAGCTGCCCACGCCGCAGCTCACGCGGCTGCTGCAGGAGGCCGTGGAGCACCAGCAGCCCAAGCGCGCCGGCATGTTCCGGCCCAAGCTGCGCTATGCCCACCAGGGCGGCATGAACCCGCCCATCGTCGTGATCCACGGCAATGCGCTCGAGCATGTCACCGAGGCCTACAAGCGCTACCTGGAAGGGCGCTTCCGTGCCCACTTCAAGCTGGTGGGCACGCCGATGCGCATCGAGATGCGCTCGTCGAAGAACCCCTTCGACACCGACAAGTCCTGAGCCTGCCGGTCGTGGGGGCGAGCCCGGCGGGCACCCCCGGGCTTTCCCCGATGTGTTAATGTGACCGCTTCAGAACCCTCTCCAACACGGAGTCATATCGTGAGCAACAAAGGGCAGCTTCTACAAGACCCGTTCCTGAACCTGCTGCGCAAGGAGCATGTGCCGGTCTCGATCTACCTCGTCAACGGCATCAAGCTGCAGGGGCACATCGAGTCTTTTGACCAGTACGTCGTCCTCCTGCGCAACACTGTCACCCAGATGGTCTACAAGCACGCCATCTCCACGGTGGTGCCGGGCCGGCCGGTGAACTTCCACGCCAGCGAACCGGTCGCTCCGGCCTGAGCGCGCACCCTGAACCGCGGCCCAGCGCCCCGCACGCCCACTTGAGTTCCGATCCGCGGGACCCCTCGCCCGACGGCGACCGCCCGGGCCCCGCGCGGGCTGTGCTGGTCGGTGTCGACCTGGGCGACGCAAAGTCCTTCGATCCGACGCTGGACGAGCTGGCGCTGCTGGCCGAATCTGCCGGCGACGTGACGGTGGCGCGCGTCATCGCCCGCCGCCGCGCGCCCGAACCGGCGCGGTGAGTCCGCCCCGGCAAGGCCGACGAGATCAAGACCCTGGTGCAGATGCATGGCGCGCACGGCGTCATCTTCGACCAGCCGCTGTCGCCGGCGCAGCAGCGCAACCTGGAGCGCCACATCGGTGTGGCGGTGTCCGACCGCACGGCGCTGATCCTGGAGATCTTTTCCGCGCGTGCGCAGAGCCACGAGGGCAAGCTGCAGGTCGAACTGGCGCGGCTGCAGTACATCGCCACCCGCCTGGTGCGCCGCTGGAGCCACCTGGAGCGCCAGCAAGGCGGCATCGGCGGCCGTGGCGGCCCTGGCGAGGCGCAGATCGAGCTGGACCGCCGCATGATCGGCGAGCGCATCAAGCAGGTGAAGGCGCGGCTCGAGAAGGTCAAGCGCCAGCGCAGCACCCAGCGTGGCGCGCGGCGGCGCAGTGGCACTTTCCGCGTCTCGCTGGTGGGCTACACCAATGCCGGCAAGAGCACGCTGTTCAACGCGCTGGTCAAGGCGCGCACCTACGCCGCCGACCAGTTGTTCGCCACGCTGGATACCACCACGCGCAGCCTGTACCTGCAGCAGCTGGGCGCGGCGGTGGCCTTGTCCGACACCGTGGGCTTCATCCGCGACCTGCCGCACAAGCTGGTCGAGGCCTTCGAGGCCACGCTGCAGGAGGCGGCCGATGCCGATCTGCTGCTGCATGTGGTGGATGCCTCCAGCCCGGCGCTGCAGGAGCAGCGCGACGAGGTCGAGCGCGTGCTGGCCGAGATCGGTGCCGGCGACATCCCGCAGGTGCTGGTGTTCAACAAGCTCGATCGGCTGGAAGCCGCGCCGCGCGAACTGCGCGACTGGCTGGAGCGGCCGGGCGGCGTGCGCACGCCGCGCGTGTTCGTCAGCGCGCGCGACGGCACCGGGCTTGACGGCCTGCGCGAGCTGATCGCGCAGATTGCCGGCGCACCCGACTTGAATCCGCCTGACCAGGCCCCAGATCCCAGGTTCCGCGCCGAGGCGTCGGAGTCTGCCGAGTCTGCCGATGTCTTGCTGTTTCCGGCCTCGGGCCCCGATTCGCCCAAGTTACCATCGGCGTCCTCATGAGCATGCACGCACCCTTTTCTGCCTCGTCACGCCGCTTCGGCGCCGGCGGTTTCCGTGGGCGCCTTGGCGCGCTGGCCGTGGCTGGCGGGGCCCTGGCGGCCGCGCTGTGGCAACGCCGACCGGGCGCCGCCCAGCCGCTGCAGATGGCCAATGGCCGCAACGACGGCCCGCCCGATCTCGACGAGCTGTGGCGCGACTTCAACCGCAAGCTCTCGGGCCTGTTCAACGGCAAGGGCGGTGGCGACGGCCAGCCGCCGCGCCGCGACTCGCAGGAGCCCGAGGGCGGTGGCCCCTCGTTCCAGCCCGACATGAAAAGTGCCGGCATCGGCGTGGGCCTGATCGCCGTGGTGGTGGCCGTGGTGTGGGCCGGCAGCGGCTTCTTCATCGTGCAGGAAGGCCAGCAGGCCATCATCACCACCTTCGGGCGTTATGCGCAGACGGTGGACGCCGGTTTCCACTGGCGCTTTCCGTTCCCGTTCCAGGCGCATGAGACGGTGGGCGTGACACAGCTGCGTTCGGTGGAGGTGGGGCGCAACAACGTGGCCCAGACCACCGGCCTGCGTGACTCGTCGATGCTGACGATGGACGAGAACATCGTCGACATCCGCTTCACCGTGCAATACCGGCTGAAAGACGCCAAGGGCTATCTGTTCAACAACCGCGACCCCGATCTGGCGGTTGAACAGGCCAGCGAATCGGCGGTGCGCGAGATCGTCGGCAAGAGCAAGGTCGATTCGGTGCTGTACGAGCAGCGCGACGCCATCGCCACCGATCTGGCCAAGTCGATCCAGAACCAGGTGGACCGGCTGGGTGCCGGCATCCTGATCGTCGCCGTGAACGTGCAGAACGTGCAGGTGCCCGAGCAGGTGCAGGCCGCGTTCAACGATGCGGTGAAGGCCGGCGCCGACCGCGACCGCTACAAGAACGAAGGCCAGGCCTATGCCAGCGACGTGGTGCCCAAGGCACGCGGCACGGCGGCACGGCTGAAGGAAGAATCCGAAGGCTACGCCCAGCGCGTGGTGGCGCAGGCCGAAGGTGATGCACAGCGCTTCCGTGCCGTGCTTGCGGAATACCAGAAGGCGCCGGCCGTGACGCGCGACCGGCTCTACATCGACACCATGCAGCAGGTGTACGGCAACGTCACCAAGGTCATGGTCGACAGCCGCAACGGCTCGAACCTGCTGTACCTGCCGCTGGACAAGCTGCTGCAGCAGTCGGGCGCCGTGCCCACCGGTACGGTTCAGGTGGTGCCGCAGTCGATGCCGTCGACGGCGCAGAACAACGAGGCTGGCTCCGCTTCAGGTGCCGCCGCGGCCGATTCGCGCTCGCGCGACGGCAGCCGCAGCCGCGACCGTGATGGCCGCTGACCCTGGCGCACAGACAACTCTCACCATGAACCGTATCGGACTCTACGTGGCTTCGGCCCTGCTGGTGGTGATGCTGCTGGCCTCCACGCTCTTCGTCGTCGACCAGCGTCAGCTGGCGGTGGTGTATGCGCTGGGTGAAATCAAGGAAGTGATCAGCGAGCCGGGCCTGAAGGTCAAGCTGCCGCCGCCGTTCCAGAACGTCGTGTTCCTCGACAAGCGCATCCAGACGCTCGACAGCCCCGAGACCCGGCCGATCTTCACCGCCGAGAAGAAGAGCCTGGTGATCGACTGGTTGGTGAAGTGGCGCATTGCCGAGCCGCGCCAGTTCATCCGCAACAACGGCGTCGACATCCGCAACCTCGAGGGCCGCTTGAGCCCGGTGGTGCAGGCTGCGTTCAACGAGGAGATCACCCGGCGCACCGTGCGCGGCGTGCTCGCCGCCGAGCGCGACAAGGTGATGCAGGACGTGCGCAAGCGCCTGGAGGACGAGGCCAAGTCGTTCGGCATCGAGATCGTCGACGTGCGCATCAAGCGCGTGGACTTCGTCGCCGACATCACCGACGCGGTGTACAAGCGCATGGAATCCGAGCGCAAGCAGGTGGCCAACGAACTGCGCTCGCAAGGTCAGGCCGAGGCCGACAAGATCCGCGCCGAGGCCGAGAAGCAGCGCGAGGTGATCATCGCCGAGGCCTACCGCGATGCGCAGAAGATCAAGGGTGAGGGCGATGCCAAGGCCAGTGCGCTGTACGCCGAGGCCTTCGGCCGCGACCCGGCCTTCGCCAAGTTCTACCGCAGCCTCGAGGCCTATCGCGCAAGCTTTCGCAGCAAGTCGGACGTGATGGTGATCGATCCGTCGACCGACTTCTTCAGGGCCATGCAGGGCAGTGGCGGTGCCGCGCCGGCAGCGGCACCGGCGCGCGGTAAGAACTGATCCAGCAGCCGGCGCGCGGTGATGGGCGATCTGCTGCTCGGCGCGCTGGCCTTGATGCTGGTGATCGAGGGCCTGCTGCCGTTCCTGAGCCCGCGGACCTGGCGCGATGTGTTCGCGCGTGCGCTGTCCTTGAGCGACGGACAACTGCGCTTCGTCGGCCTGGCCAGCATGCTGGCCGGCCTGCTGCTGCTGAGCCTCTGGCACTGATCCACAGCGGCCGGCTGCGGACGCATCCGCCCGTCCAGGCCAGCCAGGGGCCAACGTTCCGGCATGCCGCGCCGGTACAATGCCGTTTTCAACCCCCCCGGGTTTTTCACATGTCTTCTGCTTGGCTGCTGCCCGAGCACATTGCCGACGTGCTGCCTGCGCAGGCGCGGTGCCTTGAAGAACTGCGCCGCGGCCTGCTGGACATGGCGCGCGGCTACGGTTTCGAACTGGTCATGCCGCCGCTGCTCGAGCATCTGGATTCGCTGCTCAGCGGCACCGGCCACGAGCTGGATCTGCGCACCTTCAAGCTGGTCGATCAGCTCAGTGGCCGCACGCTGGGTGTGCGCGCCGACAGCACGCCGCAGGTGGCGCGCATCGATGCCCACCTGCTCAACCGCAGTGGCGTCACGCGCTTGGCCTATTGCGGCCCGGTTCTGCACACGCGGCCGCAGGGCCCGCTGGCCTCGCGCGAGCCCTTGCAGTTCGGGGCCGAGATCTATGGCCACGCCGGCCTGGAGGCCGATCTCGAGGTGATGGATCTGGCACTCGACGGCCTGCGCGCTGCCGGCCTGGGCGCCTTGGTGATCGATCTGGCCGATGCACGCCTGGTGCGCGGCGTCCTGGCCGGCGTGGCGCTCGACGACGCCGCGCTGGGTGAGGTGATTGCCGCGCTGGCCGCCAAGAACAGCGTGTTGCTGGCCACCCTGGCGGCCGGGTTCCCGGCCGAGGCGCGCCAGGGTCTGCTGGCGCTGACCGCGCTGTATGGCGATGCGTCAACACTGGCGGCGGCGCGTGAGCGCCTGCCGGCACGGCCCGAGGTCCACGCTGCGCTCGATGACCTGGCCTGGCTTGCCAGCCACCTGGCACGCGTGCATCCCGATGTGCGTGTGGGCTTCGACCTGTCGGACATGGGTGGCTACAGCTACTACTCGGGCACACGCTTCGCGGTGTATGCGCCGGGGGCGGCCGATGCGCTGCTGCGCGGTGGCCGCTATGACGAAGTGGGCGCGGTGTTCGGCCGCAACCGGCCGGCTGTGGGCTTTTCCACCGACCTGAAGGTGCTGGTGTCCTGCGCACCGACGCCGCCGCAGCGCCACGCCATCCGTGCGCCCTGGAGCGAGGACCAGGCCCTGCGCCAGGCGGTGCGCCGCCTGCGCGGCGACGGCGAGACCGTGGTCTGCATCCTGCCGGGCCATGAGCACGAGGGCCAGGAGTTCGAATGCGATCGCGAACTCGTGGCCATCGATGGCCCGGCCGGCAAGACCTGGGTGCTGCGCGCGCTGTGAGTGCGCGCTGCCGACCCGAAGAACCCATCTGATTGTCGAGACTGCAATGCAACACAACACCGCACCCATGCCCGGACGAAACGTCGTGGTGGTGGGCACCCAATGGGGCGACGAAGGCAA
>CAYPDO010000134.1:0-9425 GCA_964409495.1 uncultured Bordetella sp. | reverse complement strand
ATCAATTGCCGTACACGTCGAAGTCGAAGTACTTGTCCTGGATCTTCTTGTACGTGCCGTTGGCGCGCAGCGCCTTGATGGCGGCGTTGAACTTCTGCGCCAGCGCCTCGTCGGCCTTGCGCACCGCGATGCTCGAGCCGGTGCCGAAGTACTTCACGTCGTTGTAGGCCGGGCCGAAGAACGCAAAGCCCTTGCCCTGCGGCTTCTTCAGGAAGCCGCCGTCCACGGCCACCGAGTCGGCCATGATCAGGTCCAGCCGGCCGGCGGCCAGGTCGAGGTAGACCTCGTCGGCCTTGGCATAACGCACGATCTCGGCGCCCTTGAAGTTGTCGGTGGCGTAGCGGTCGTGGATGGTGGCGCGCTGCACGCCCAGCTTCTTGCCCTTCAGGCCCTCGGCCGTGGGCTGCAGCGTGGTGCCGGCCTTGGCCACCAGGCGCGCCGGCGTGCTGTAGTACTTGTCGCTGAAGTTCACCGACTTGCGGCGTTCCTCGGTGGCCGCCATCGAGGCCAGGATGGCGTCGAACTTGCGCGCGTTCAGCGCCGGGATCATGCCGTCCCATTCCTGCTGCACCAGGGTGCACTCGGCCTTCATCTCGGCGCACAGCGCCCAGGCCATGTCGATGTCGAAGCCCTTGAGCTTGCCATCGGGGCCCACCTCGCTGAAGGGCGGGTAGGCGCCTTCCACGCCGATGCGCACCTTCTTCCAGTCAGGCGCCTGGGCCTGGGCGGCGGGGGCCAGCGACAGCATGGCCAGCAGGGTGGCCAGCGCGGTGGAGATCAGGCGTCGTTGCATGCGGTGCGCTCCTGGGCGTGTCAGAGTGATGGGGGCGAAGGTTAACGCGCGCGGGCGGGCGGGCGGGCCGGTGGGCGGGCTCAGCGCGCGGCGGGCGCCGGCCAGGGGCCATACAGCGGCTGCGCCATGCGCACCGGCCGCACATCCAGGCCCAGGCGGTGCACGGTGTAGTCCTCGTCGCCGCCCTCGGGGCTGGTCCAGCCGATGCTGCCGGGCGCCTTGTACAGCCGCCATTCGAAGCCCAGCGTGGCCAGCGCATCACCGGCCGCGCCGCGCGGGTCGAAGCTCAGGCCGCGCACTTCGGTGTAGCTGGCGTCGATGAGCTGGCCCATGCGGGTGGACAGCACGCCATTGGCCAGCCAGTCCACATCGAAGCCGGCCACCGTGTGGTACGGCTTGTAGCCCGGCGCCGCGGGGTCGTAGACCTGGCCGCGCGCCTTGTGCGCCACCGGTGTGAGCCGGCGCGTGGCCAGGTCGAGCCGGTCGCCGGCATCCAGCAGCGACACGCGCGCGCCCTGCACATTGAAGGCACCGGCCGCGGCATCGCTGCGCGCTTCGGCCAGATCGACCAGCACCGCCTGGCCGCCCAGCATCTCCAGCTGCTGGCCGCGCACCGCGGCGGCTGAATCCTCTTCCACGCCCAGGCCCAGCATGTAGCCGGTGCGCTGCATCAGCGGCAGCAGGCGGCCGATGCGCCCGCGCTTGAGAAAGTGCTGGTCCACCAGCAGTGCCGGGCCCACGAAGCCCAGGCCGCGGCCATATTCGTGGCCCTCGCGCAGCTGGCCTTTCATCACGCCCACCACATCGGGCGCGTCGACGAACATCGTCGCGCTCATGATGGCCGCGCCGGCCGAGGTGCCGGCCACCACGCCACCGGCGCGGTACAGGTCCCAGATGGCCTGCAGCAGCGGCGAGGGCTGGCCACCGGGCAGCAGGCTGGCCACGATGCGGTCTTGCGAGCCGCCGGTGAAGAACACGCCGCGCGCCGCGCGCACCTGGGCGATCAGCGCGGGGTCGCGCACGGCCTGGTCCACCGGCCGGTCCTTCAGCAGCGGCGAGACCGGCAGCGTGTGCGCCACCGCGCCGCGCAGGCGCAGCTGCTGGGCGGCGTTGTCGGCGCTGCTCTGCGGTGATTCGCTGGCCGTGCCCAGCACCACCCAGGGGGTGCCGGGGCCGCCGCTCAGGTCCAGCAGCTTGCGCCACACGGCCTCGTTCTCGTTGCGCAAGGCGCCGCCGATGGCCACGGCCACGCCGCGCACCGCGCCGCCGGCGGCCGCCGGGTCGGTGGCCTGGGCGCATGCCGGTGCGGCCGCGCCCAGCAGACCGGCCAGGCCAAGGCAGAGCAGCAGGCGGCGTCGGGCAGGGCGTGACATCGGCATGGGCGGGGGCCGTCAGGAGGGCGAGGCCGCGATGTTGGCACCAGCCGCGCGCGGCCGGCCGCACGGCAGCCGGGACGCGAAAGAACATGTCGCATGCACGCAAGCGGCCGCCGGCCAGGCGCCGCGCGGTGGATGCGACACGCCCACGACAGCCGCTTGCGGCGATGCGACGGCGAGTTGCGGCCAAGCGACGGGCTTGTTTCACGCTGTTTGCCGGCCGGTGAAGGCTTTCTAGACTGCGCCGAACCCAGCCCAGCCAGGAGTACCGCCCATGCCCGCCCGCCGCCCAGCCCACCGATTCATGCTCCGGGCCAGCGCCCAGGCCCTGGCGGCCGCGCTGGCCGGTGGCGCGTTTGCCACCGGCGCCGCACTGGCGCAGACCGCGCCGCAGCGCGTGGAGATCACCGGCTCGGCGATCAAGCGCATCGATGGCGAAACCGCGCTTCCGGTGCAGGTGATCACGCGCGACGAGTTCACCAAGCAGGGCGCTACCACGGCGGCCGAGATCATCTCGCGCCTGGCCGCCACGGCCAGCAACCTGACCGATGGCGGCAGCGTGGCCTATGGCGGCTTTCGCGACCAGATGGGCTTCAACGGCGCCAACCTGCGCGGCCTGGGCGTGAGCAGCACCCTGGTGCTGCTCAACGGCCGGCGCATGGCCAACTTCGCCTCGCCGGGCGATGCCGCGGGCGTGGACCTCGACAGCATCCCGGCCGCCGCGATCGAGCGTGTGGAGGTGCTGCTGGACGGTGCCTCGTCGCTGTACGGCTCGGACGCCATCGGCGGCGTGATCAACTTCATCACGCGCAAGGACTACGCCGGCATCGAGCTGGCCGCCAGCCTGCTCAAGACCACCGAGGGCGGTGGTGGCGACAAGCGCAGCGCCACGCTGTCGGGCGGCTACGGCGACCTGGCGCGCGACCGCTTCAACGTGTTCGCGGTGCTCGACCTGCAGAAGACCACCAAGCTCAACGCGCTGAACCGCCGCTTCATCAACGACCTGAAGATCCCCGAGCGCCTGCCCGACCTGCTGTCCAGCGCCACCTTCCCGGGCAACATCCGCCTGTCGCGCTACCAGTACAACGTGCTGGCGGGCGAGGGGTATTCCAGCAACGGCCAGGCGGTGATCGACACGCGCACCGTCAACCCGGCGGCCGCCAAGGGCTGCAACCCGCCGGCCAACCTGTACCTGCCCGATGGCATCGGCGGCGTCGACGGCTGCACCTTCGACTACATGCGCGACATCGAGCTGTACCCCGAGTCGGACAAGAGCAGCCTGTTCACGCGCGGCGTGGCCGACCTGGGCGGTGGCCACACGCTGTTCGCCGAGCTGTCGCTGGCACGTGCGCGCACGCTGTACTCTGGCACGCCCAACCGCATCGACGCCGACATCGACGTGGCCAGGGTCGGCACCTTTGCCGGCAGCGCGCTCAACAGCCTGGACGCCGACGACGAGGAGCGCCTGATCACCGTGCGCACCCGCCTGTCCGAGGCCGGCCTGCGCACCAGCGAGCTGGTGTCCACCGCCCAGCGCTTCGTGCTGGGCACCACCGGCATGCTGGGCGGCTGGGACTACGAGTGGGCGCTGAACCACGGCATCAGCAAGGTCAGTGACCGCGACCACCAGGGCTATCTGGACGAGCAGAAGATCCGCGACGGCTTTGCCGCCGGCACGCTGAACCCCTTCGGCCCCAGCAGCGCCGCCGGCCTGGCCCTTTACGAGGCGGCGCAGCTGCGCGGCGAGGTGCGCAGCGCCAAGGGCACGATGAGCAGCGTGGACATCAAGCTCAGCCGCCCGCTGATGAGACTGGCCGGTGGCGACCTGTCGCTGGCGCTGGGCGGTGAACTGCGCCGCGAACGCCAGGACTACCACCAGTCGGCCGCGCTGGCCCAGGACCTGATCCTGGGCGAGACCTCGCAGGGCCCGGACGCCGATTTCGGCCAGTCGCGCCGCGTCAGCGCGGTGTTTGGCGAGATCTCGGCGCCGATCAGCAAGCAGCTGGAACTGCAGGCCGCGATGCGCTACGAGCACTACCAGGTCAGCGGCGGCAAGCTCAGCCCCAAGCTGGGCCTGAAGTACACGCCCAGCCGCGAGCTGCTGCTGCGCGCCTCGGCCGGCACGGGCTTTCGTGCGCCGAGCATGAGCGACCTGTACCGCCCGGTCACCCAGGGCTCGGCGGCCACGCTGGTGGATCCGGTGTGCATGGCCGCCGACCCCAGCAACACGGTGACTGACTGCTCCGACATCTGGACCACCTACAACTACAGCAACACCCAGCTCAAGCCCGAGAAGAGCCGCCAGTTCGCCCTCGGCCTGGTGTTCGAGCCCGCGCGCGACATGAGCGTGAGCCTGGACTACTGGAACGTGGAAAAGCGCGACCTGATCAGCACGCTGGGCGCCGACGTGATCCTGGCCAACCTCGACAAGTACGGCAGCCTGGTGGTGCGCGACGAGGACGGCGTGATCGACCACATCGACCTGGTCAAGCAGAACCGTGGCGCGCAGAAGATCTCGGGCCTGGACATCGGCCTGGCCATCAGCAAGATCCCATCGCCGGTAGGCGAGTTCGGCGCGCGCCTGAACGGCACGCTGACCCTCAAGAGCCAGCAGCAGACCGGCGACGGCGACCCCTTCGTCAGCAACCTGGGCCGCTTCCTGAACGACGGCGTGGTGCAGCGCTGGCGCCACACGATCAGCGTCGACTGGAGCCGCGGCCCGTTCAGCGCCACGCTGTCCAACAGCTTCCTGTCGGGCTATGGCGACCAGGTCATCGTCGGCAAGGCCGACCGGCGGGTGTCGTCGTACTCGCTGTGGAACCTGTCGGCCGGCTGGCAGCCGATGAAGGCGCTGACGCTGCGCGCCACGGTGCAGAACCTGTTCGACGCTGCGCCGCCGTTCTCGCAGCAGGCCTGGTTCTTCCTGTCGGGCTACGACCCCAGCTACACCGACACGCGCGGCCGCAGCGTGTCGCTGAGCCTGAACTACGCCTTCAGGTGAGCCCCAGCACCTGCCGCAGGAACTGCACCGTGCTGTAGAACAGGTAGTCGGCGTTCTCCTTGCGCGCGAAGCCATGGCCCTCGTTGGCCGCGCGCAGGTACCACACGGGCGTGCCGTTGGCCTCGGCCTTGGCCACGATCTGCTCGGCCTCGCCCACCGGCACGCGCGGGTCGTTGGCGCCCTGCACCACGAACAGTGGCTTGGTGATGCGCTGCGCATTGGTCAGCGGCGAGATGCGGTGCAGGAAGGCGCGCATCGCCGGGTCGCGCTCGTCGCCGTATTCCACGCGGCGCAGGTCGCGGCGGTAGCTCTCGGTGCTTTCGAGAAAGGTCACGAAGTGCGAGATGCCCACCACGTCGATGGCACCGGCGATGCGGTCGGCGTGGTGCGTGGCCACCGCCAGGCTCATGTAGCCGCCATAGCTGCCGCCGGCCACCACCACGCGCTGCGGGTCCAGGTCGGGCTGGGTGGCGATCCAGTCGAGCAGCGCGCCGATGTCCTTCACCGAATCCTCGCGCAGCAGGCCGTTGTCGAGTGACAGGAAGGTCTTGCCATAGCCCGACGAGCCGCGCACGTTGGGCTGGATGATGGCGATGCCGAGATCCTGCACATGGTGGTTGTTGCGCCCGGCATAGCCCACCTTGGCCTGGCCCTCGGGCCCGCCGTGGATGTTGATCAGCACCGGCCGGCGGCCGGCAAAGCGCGCCGGCGGGCGGTGCAGCAGGCCCGAGATGCTGCGGCCGTCAAAGCTCTTCCAGCGCACGATCTGTGGCTCGCGCAGGGCCGACACGTCCAGCGCCGGGTGCAGGCGGGCGCGGCTCCAGGCCTGGGGCGCGGCGGCCGGCGTGCCGTCGGCGCCCAGCGCCAGCGTCCACAGCTGGCTGGGGCCTTGCGCGCCATTCACCGCAAAGGCCAGCTCAGGCCGCGCGGGGTGGAACTTCAGGTCGACCACGCTGCCGCCGGGCAGCGGGCCCAGCGGCTTCCAGGCGCCGAGGACGGCGTCCATCAGGCGCAGTTCGTCGCGGCCGTCCACGTTGATGCGCAGCGCCAGCCAGCGGCCGTCGGCCGAGAGGTCGATCTCGTCCACGTCCCAGGCCGTGTCGGTGCTCAGCGCCTGCAGCGCGCCGTCGGCCAGGCTCAGGCGCCACAGCTGGCGGAACTCGCCGCCGCGGTCGCTGGTGAGGTAGAGCTGGCGCCCATCCGCGCTGAAGCGGCGCGCAAAGTGCACCGCCCGCGGCGCGCCGGGCTGCGGCAGCAGCTGGCGCTGGCGGCCGTCGGCCAGATCCAGCAGCCACAGCTCGCTGTCGGTGGCCGAGACGTAGCGCAGCATCGCGGCCTGGCGGCCGTCAGGGCTGATCGCGCCCACACCCCAGCCGGTGCCGGGCAGCTCGGCCAGCGTGCGGGCTTGTGCCGGCTGCAGCGGGTCCAGCAGCCACAGCCGGGTGCTGGGCTTCTCGCGCCGGCCGCCCTGGGCCGTGCGGTCCAGCGGCACCGAGCTCACCAGGGCCAGCGGCGTGCGCTGGCCGGGCAGCCAGTCTTCAAAGGCGTGGCGCTGGTCGGGATCGGTCAGCAGCACCGGGGCGCTGCCGGGGGCGTCCAGGCGCCACAGCTGGTAGGCCTCGTTGCCGCCCTGGGCGCGGCTGAACACGATGAAGCGGCCATCGCCCGGCGCGTAGCGCGCGCCCGAGACGGGCTCGGCGCTGTCGAGCAGCGGCTCGGGCGCGGCCAGGTGGCCTTCGGCCGGCGCGGCCAGGCGCATCAGCTGGGCCACGGCGGCGCCGGTCGGGCGGTGGCTGACCAGCATTTCGCGGCGCTGCGGGTGCCAGTCCAGCAGCGAGTAGCCGGCAAAGTCGGTGTAGCGCGCCACGGCATCGGCCACGGCCTGCGGCACCGGCGGCACATGGCGCAGGTGCAGGGCGGCGGGGGGCCTGACCCAGGGCCCGCCGGCGCTCGGCGGCAGCGCAGCAGCGGGCGATGGCGTGGCCGTTTGGGCGGTGGTGGCGGCCGCAGGGCGGGCGGCCTGGGTGGGCGTGGCCGTGGCACAGCCGCCGAGCCCGCGGGTGGCGAGCGAGGCGGCGGCCAGGGCCAGCAGCGAGCGGCGGTGCGTCGAGATCATCGGGCAGCGTCTGCAGGTGGGTGGCGAAGCCGGCGATTCTGGCCCCGCCGCCGCCCGCCCGGCGCCGGCCCACCGGGTCTGCGGGTGCAGGGCTTTCCCGGGCGTGCCGCTCAGGGCGGCGCGCAGCGGAAGCTGTCGGCCGATTCCACATCGCCGCCGGCATACCGCGCCACGCGCGGCCAGGGGCACAGCGGCCGGCTGCGCTGGGTGCTCCAGCCGGCGGGGCGCTCGGGGTTGGCCGGGTGCACGCGGGCCTCGATGCGCCCGGGCGCGCGGCCCTGCTCCACCCAGTCCATCAGCGCGCCCAGCGCGTCGAAGCGGTCCGTGGCCGGGCCGCCGGCGCAGTGGTTCATGCCCGGCACGGCGAACACGCGCGCCACCTCGTCGGCGGCGGGCAGGCCCAGCGTGGCCTGCAGGCGGTCTGCCCAGGCCAGCGTGTCTAGCGCTGAGAACACCGGGTCGGCCACGCCGTGGTAGATCAGCAGCCGGCCGCCGTGGCGCGCCAGGCTGGCCAGGCGCGGCGCCAGCACCTCGGGCGGGGTGAACAGCGCCAGCGCCGATTCGGCATGCGTGTCGTCGGTGGCGGCAATGGCCGGGGCATCGCGGTCCATGTCCAGCCGCGCCAGGTAGTCGCGCAGCGCGGCCACCGAGCCATCGCCCAGGTCGGCCGGCGGCGTGCTCATCACCTGCGACAGCGTGGCCGGCGCCAGCACGGCCAGCAGCGGCAGGCCGTCGAAGGCCGGCTCGGCCGAATCGAGCTGCCAGCGCCGCCACTGCGCGCCGGCGATGCCGGGGTCCATCGGCCAGGCGGCGTACAGCGGCTCGCCCTGGGCGGTGACCGGCCCGGCGAAGGCGCGCTGCAGCGCCTGCACCTGCAGTGGCGACAGGCAGGCCGCCGGGCTGGCGCCCGGGGCGTGGCCGGCCTCGCTGCGGCCGGCGGACGGCAGCGGCGCCAGCGTGCGCGGCAGCAGCGCCTCGTCGCCTGCGGGGGCCCGGGCCAGCGGCCTGCCGGCAGGCGCGCGCCCGGGCTTGCCGGCGGGCTGGGCGCTGGCCTGCGTGTTCTTCGACGGGGCCGCCTTGGCGGCGCCGCGGCGGGCCGCAGCCACCTCGGCAGTGCCCATGGCGGCCAGCTGGCCGGTGCCGGCCTGGGGCGCCGGGCATTGCAGATCCTGGAAGCGGAAGGCGCGCTGGCAGCGCCGCACATCGCCCACGATGCCGTCGGCCAGCTGGTCCAGCGCGTCGCAGCGCGCCAGCACGCGCGCGCCCACCTCGCGCAGCTGCGCCGGCGTGAAGGCGCGGCGCAGGTCGGCGTTGACGGCCATCCAGCTCTGCAGGCTCCAGGTCTGGGCCAGCGTGGCGCGTGGCAGGTTCAGCGCTGGCGCCGCGGCCAGCAGGCCGTCGTAGTGGTCGGGTTGGCGCGAGGCGGCCATCAGCGCGCGCCGGCCACCTTCGCCGCAGCCGGCGATGTAGCGGTATTTCGGCGCGGTGCCGTAGTGCCGGGTGGCCAGCGCCAGCGCCAGCGGCCACACCGCGGCATCGGCGGCGTGGGCCAGGTCGCGCCGGGCCTGGGCGTCGGCACCATAGGCCTGCGGTGCGGCCAGGCCGTAGCGCGGATCGGCCGGCGCGGCGGCCTGGTGGCCGCCGTCGCTGGTGAGCACCGCGATGCCGCGGCCCAGCGCATCGGGGCCGGGCTGCACGGCCAGCGTGCCGAAGGCCGGCGTGGCCATGCCGTCCTGCGGCTGGTGCAGCAGGCGCAGGCCATCGCCGCGCGGCAGGCGCAGCTCGAAGCCGATGGCATAGGGCCGGCCGTCGCTGCCGGTGCGCTCGCCCAGGCGGCCGCGCACCAGGCAGTGGGCCGGATGGCCGGCGCCGTCGGCGGGCTGGTCCTGCGCCTCGGTCAGGCGCAGGCCGGGCCACCCGGCCAGCGCGGCGGGCAGCTGGCGGCAGGGCACCGGCGGGCTGCGGCCATCGCCGCTGGGTGGCGGCGGCAGGCCGTCGGCCAGGCGCGGCAGCGGCGGGCGGCTGGCACAGCCGGCCAGCAGCAGGGCCAGCATGCTCAGCGCGGCCAGCATGGCGGCCCGGCCCGGGCGGGCGGGGCGGCGGGTGGCGGAGCGGTGTCGTGTCATGGGCGTGCAGGCG
>CAYPDO010000133.1:0-9453 GCA_964409495.1 uncultured Bordetella sp. | reverse complement strand
GGCCGGCCCTACCAGTACGTCAACCCGGGCGTGAAGGGCGAGATCGATGTCTTCAGCCTGGGCGCCGATGGCCAGCCGGGCGGTGATGGCAAGAACGCCGACATCGGTTCCTGGCAGTGACCCGCGGCCCCGCGGGGCCGACGCTGCTGCCGCCGGCCGCCGGCCTGCCGCACGCGGCTTCACGCTGGTGGAACTGCTGGTGGTGCTGGTGCTGATCGCCATCGCCGCCGGCACCGCCACGCTGGCGCTGCGCGACGGCGATGCGGTGCGGCTCGACCGCGAGGCGGCGCGCCTGGTGGCCCTGCTCGAGGCCGCCCGTGCCGAGGCCCGCGCCAGCGGCGTAGCGGTGCGCTTCGAGCTGCGTGACGACAGCTTCGGCTTTGCCGGCCTGCCCGCACGCCTGCGTCCACCCGAGGGCTGGCAGGCCGAAGGCATGCAGGCGCGCATTGAATCGCCCGGCCAGCCGCTCACCGGCAGCGGCGTGGCGCGGCAGGCCATCGCGCTGGGCCCCGAGCCGCTGATCGGCGCGCAGCGCATCGTGCTGCGGCTGGGCGAGCGGCAGCTGGCCCTGGTGACCGACGGGCTGGCGCCGTTCAGCGTGACATCGGCCGAGGCTGCGGCGGGCGACGCCGCGGCCAACGCCGGCCCGGCCGCGGCTGCCGCGCGATGATGACCCGGCCAGCGCAGGGCTTCACGCTGGTGGAGGTGCTGGTGGCGCTGGCCATCGTGGCCATTGCGCTGGGTGCCGGGCTGCGCGCCTCGGGCGCGCTGACGCAGAACGCGCAGCGCCTGTCCGACGTCACCGCGGCGCAATGGTGCGCCGACAACGCGCTCACCGAGATGCGCCTGGCGCGGCAGTTTCCCGGCGTCGGCGAGGCCGAGTTCCAGTGCCAGCAACTGGGCCGCGACTATCGCGGCCAGCTGCGCACCCGGGCCACGCCCAACCCCAACTTCCGCCGTGTCGACGCGGTGGTGCTGGACGACGCCGGCCAGGTGCTGGTGACCCTGTCCACCGTGCTGGGGCGCAGCTGATGACGCCCCGCCCCGAAGCGGCTTCGCCGCCTGCCCCCCGAGCGGGGCGCCGCCAGCGGCCTGGCCAGGCCGGATCCACGGCCGCCGCCGGGCGGCGGTTGCACCACGCAGCGCCGCCAGGGTTCACCTTGGTGGAGGTGCTGGTGGCCCTGTTCATCATGGCGGTCATCGCCGCGATGGGCTGGCAGGGCATCGCCACCATGGCCCGCTCGCGCGAGGTGGCCGACGCCGCCAGCCAGCGCACGCTGCGCCTGTCGGCGGTGATGGGCCAGTGGGAGCGCGACCTGCAGGCCATCTACGACGGCCCGCAGGTGCCTGGCGTGGCCTTCGACGGCGGCACGCTGCGCCTGGTGAGGCGGGTGGACGGTGCCGGGGCCAGCGGCGGCGTGCAGGTGGTGGCCTGGACGCTGCGTGGCGACACCTGGCAGCGCTGGACCGGCCCGGTGGTGCAGCGCAGCGACGCGCTGCAGCAGGCCTGGCTGGCCAGCTTCCAGCTGCAGGGTGCCGAGGCCGGCCAGCTGCGCCTGCTCGACGGCGTGGGCACCTGGCAGGTGTACTTCTGGCGCGGCCAGGGCTGGAGCAATGCGCAGTCCACCGGCGATCTCAGCGTGGTGACGCCGCCGCCGGCGGCAGCCCCCGGCGCCGCGCCCCCCAGCCCGCGCACCCGCCTGCCCGGCGCCGTGCGCCTGCAGCTCACGCTGCCCGAGGGCACGCTGCACCGCGATGTGCAGCTGGCGCCGCAGCAGCCATGACCCCGCGGCGCCGTTGCCATGTCGCCGTGCCCATGCCGGCCACGCGCAGGCGGGGGCGGCGGCCCGCCCGTGGCGCGGCTCTGCTGGTGGCCATGGTGCTGCTCACCGTGGTGGCCACGCTGGCCAGCGGCATGGTGTGGCTGCAGTGGAAGGCGGTGCAGGTGGAAGGCGCCGAGCGCAGCCGCGCGCAGAGCGCCTGGATCCTCAACGGCGCGCTCGACTGGGCGCGGCTGATCCTGCGCGAGGACGCCCGCTCGGGCCGCCCCACCAGCCTGCATGAGCCCTGGGCCACGCCGCTGGCCGAGGCGCGGCTGTCCACCTTCCTGTCGGCCGACCCGAACCAGGCCGACGCGAACGATGTCGAGGCCTTCCTGGCGGGCAGCATCGTCGATGCCCAGTCGCGCTACAACCTGCGCAAGCTGGTGGCCGAGGGCAAGCTCGTGCCGGCGCAGAAGCTGGTGCTCGACCGCCTGTGCCAGAACGCCGGTCTGCCGCCCAGCGTGTCGGCGCTGCTGGCCAACGGCCTGCTGGCCGCCTGGACCCCGGCGGCAGCCAACACCGCCGCCGGCAGCGGCGGCACCGCCGATGCCCCGCTCGCGCCCCAGACCCTGGCCGATCTGGCCTGGCTGGGCCTGGACGCCAACAGCCTGAAGCAGCTGGCACCGCTGGTGACGGTGCTGCCCGAGGTCACGCCGGTCAACCTCAACACCGCGCCGCGCGAGGTGCTGGCCGCGGTGATCCCGGGCCTGGACCTGGGCGGCGCCGACCGCCTGGTGCAGGCCCGCCAGCGCCGCGCCTTCCATGATGTGGCCGAGGCCGCGCAGCAGCTGGGTGGCCAGATCACGCTGCCGGCCGGCGACGTGGAGGTGAAATCGCAGTACTTCGAAGTCACCGGGCGCATGCGCCTGGACGAGCGCGTGCTGGAGGAAACCTCGCTGGTGCGGCGCAACGGCCTCGAGGTGCTGGCCGTGCATCGCGAGCGCAAGGCCCGCTTCGCCGAGGAGTTCCGTTGATGAAGCGAAACAGTGCTGCGACACAATGCCCCGCGTACCCGGCCTGCCGGACGCCCGGCGCCGTGCCGGGCGCCGGCCGTAGCCGGTCCGCCGTACCGATGCCGATGAGCCCCTGCTGAGATGCCGCAACTCGTGATCCTGCTGCCGACGCGGCCGCGCGAGGGCGCGTTGGCCGAGGGCGGGGCTGCCGCCCCGGCCGACGGCGCCAGCGCAGCGCCCGCCGAATTCGCCTGGGCCCTCAGCGCCGACGGGCTGAGCCTGGTGCGCCAGGGCCGCTCGGCGCCGGCCCAGATGCCTGCCGCCGACAGCGTGGTGGCCGTGGTGGCCGCCCCCGATGTGGCCTGGCATCGCCCGGTGCTGCCCAAGGCCCCCGCTGCACGCCTGCGCGCCGCGCTGGGCGGCCTGCTGGAAGACCAGCTGCTCGACGACGACGAGAACCTGCACCTGGCGCTGGCGCCCGGCGCCGCGGCCGGCGCACCGGCCTGGGTGGCGGCCGTGCACAAGCCCTGGCTGCAGGCCCAGCTGGGCGCGCTGGCGTCCGGTGGCCGGGCCGTCGACCGCGTGCTGCCCGCCTGGCTGCCGCCCGAGCCGGCCGCCGCCGGCGCCGACCTGGCCGCTGCGGCGCACGCCGTGGCGCCACATGCGCATGTGTTCGTCACCGATGAGGCCGCTGCGCACGCCACCCTGCCCGGCCACGAGCCTGCCGGCCCGGCCGCCCAGGCCTGGCTGGCCTGCAGCACGGCCGGCGCGCCGCTGTGCCTGCCGCTGGCCGGCAGCCTGGCCACGGCCTGGCTGGCCCAGGCGCGCACGCAGGGGCTGCAGCTCAGCGCCACGCCGGCGGCGGCCACGCTGGCCGAGCGTGCGCTGGCCCAGGCCGGTGGCGGCGGCGCCCCGGCGGTGGCGGTGGTCAGCGAGGCCGAGCAGGCGCTGGCCGCGCTGCGCTCGGGCTGGCAGCTGCTGCAGTTCGATCTGGCGCCGCGCCACCGCGGCCTGCGCGCTGCCGGCCATGCGCTGAGCCTGTGGCGCAGCCCGGCCTGGCGCCCGGCCCGCATCGGCCTGGCCGCGCTGCTGGCGGTGCAGCTGCTGGGCCTGAATGCCTGGGCCTGGCAGCAGCGCCAGGCGCTGGCCAGCCAGCGCAGCGCCGCCGAGGGCCTGCTGCGCAGCGCCCATCCGCAGGTGCGCGCCATCCTCGACGCCCCGGCGCAGATGCGCCGCGAGACCGAGCTGCTGCGCGAGCGTGCCGGCATCGCCGGCGACAGCGATCTGGAAACCCTGCTCGCCGCCACCGCAGCCGCCTGGCCCGATGGCGCGGCGCCGGCTGGCGCGCTGCGCTTCGAGCCCGGCCGGCTGAGCCTCAGCGCGCCGGGCCTGGCGCCGCCGCAGCTGGCCCAGCTGCGCCAGCGCCTGCAGGCCGCCGGCTGGTCGGTCGAGCCGGTGGACGGCCGCCTGGTAGTGCAGCGTGGCCGCACCGATCTGCCCGGCACCGCCCCGGCCGACGCCGCCGCGGCAGGAGCACGCCCATGAGCCAGAGCACCAACACCTCCGGCGGCGCGCTGGCGGCGGCGCGCGCCGCCGCCCAGACCCACTGGAACCAGCTGGCCCCGCGCGAGCGCCAAGGCGTGGCCGTGGCCGGCACGCTGCTGGCCGTCAGCCTGCTGTGGTTCGTGGCCATTGCGCCGGCCTGGCGCACGCTGCGCGAGGTGCCGCCGCAGCGCCTGGCGCTGGAGGCCCAGCTGCAGCAGATGCAGGCCCTGGCCACCGAGGCCCAGACCTTGCGCGCCGTGGCCCCGGTGCCGCCCGAGCAGGCACAGGCCGCGCTGAATGCCGCGGCCCAGCGCCTGGGGCCGCAGGCCAGGCTGATGCCGCAGGGCGCCCAGCGCAGTGTGCTCACGCTGCAGGGCGTGGATGGCGCGCAGCTGGCCGCATTTCTGGGCGAGGCCCGGGCCGGTGCGCGGGCGCGCGTGCTCGAGGCCACGCTCAGCCAGGCCGGCCCCGGCCGCTACGACGGCAACCTGATCCTCGCGCTGGGGGCCGCCCCATGATCTGGCCCGCCCGCCCGGGGGGCGCGGCCGGCGGCGCCCGCGCCGTCGCGCCGCTGGCCGGCGCGCTGGCCGCGCAGCAGGCCGGCCGCTGGCGCCGCCAGCAGCGTGCTGGCCGGCGCTGGGCCGCCTGGGGCCTGGCGCTGGGCGCGCTGCTGGGCGCGGCCACGCAGGCCCCGGCGCAGTGGCTGGCCAATGCCCTGCAGCAGGCCAGCGCCGGCCGGCTGCTGCTGGCCGATGCCGAGGGCAGCGTGTGGCGTGGCAGCGCCGTGCCGGTGCTCACCGGCGGGCCTGGCAGTCGCGATGCCGCGGCCCTGCCCGGCCGCCTGCACTGGCAGCTGTGGCCCAGCTGGCAGGGCCTGCGCCTGGCTGCCACGCAGGCCTGCTGCCTGGTGGGCGAGCTGCAGGCGCTGCTAACGCCGCGCTGGGGCGGCTGGGCCCTGACCCTGCCTGGCCGCAGCGACGCCCAGCCGCTGGGCCGCTGGCCGGCCACCTGGCTGGCCGGCCTGGGCACGCCCTTCAACACGCTGCAGCTCGGCGGCCTGCTGCAGCTCAGCACGCCCGGGTTCACGCTGCAGTCGGCGCAGGGGCGGCTGCAGGTCAGCGGCCAGCTGGCGCTGGAACTGCACGACACGCGCTCGCGCCTGTCACCGCTGCCGGTGCTGGGCAGCTACCGGCTCAGCCTGAACGGTGGCCCGGCGGTGTCGCCGGCCAGACCGGCGCCCGGCCAGCCAGACCCGGCCCGGCCCCAGCCGGCCGCCGGTGCCAGCACGGCGCTGCTGCGCCTGGAAACCCTGGATGGCGCCATGCCCAGTGCGCTGCGCCTGGGCGGCAGCGGCCAGTGGACTGGCGCGCGGCTGCGCTTCCAGGGCCAGGCCGAGGCCGCGCCCGGCCAGGACGGGCCGCTGGCCAACCTGCTCAACATCATCGGCCGGCGCCAGGGGGCGCTGTCCGTCATTTCGATCGGATGACCATGACCCCGCGAGCCCTCCGCCCGGCCGGCGCCCCGCGCACCGTGCTGTGGCCCACGCTGCTGGCCCTCGCCTGCGCGGCGCTGCCGCCACTGCCCGCCGCCGCCCAGATGCCCCCGGCCCGGCCGGCGCCGCAGGCCGCCGATGCACCCGCCGCCGGCACCCCCGCGGGCACGCGCCGCGCCGGCCGCAGCGCCCCGGTGACGCTGAACTTCGTCAACGCCGACATCGAGGCCGTGAGCCGCGCGATGGCGGTGATGATCGACCGCCAGATCCTGGTCGACCCGCGCGTCAAGGGCGTGGTGTCGGTGTACAGCGAGCAGCCGGTGACGGTGGCCGAGGGCTGGCGCCAGTTCCTGGCCGCGCTGCGCGGCCTGGGCTTCGCGGTGGTCGACAGCGCCGGCCTGCTGAAGGTGGTGCCCGAGGCCGATGCCAAGCTGCAGACCGGCACGGTCAGCGTGGGCGGCGTGGCCAGCAAGGGCGACCAGGTGATCACCCAGGTGTTCCGCCTGAGCTACGAGAACCCGAACAACCTGGTGGCCGTGCTGCGCCCGCTGATCAGCCCCAACAACACCATCAATGCCAACCCCGGCAACAACACGCTGGTGATCACCGACTACGCCGACAACCTGGCGCGGCTGGGCAAGATCATCGCCGCGCTCGACCAGCCGGCCAGCACCGACATCGAGGTGGTGCCGTTGCGGCATGCCATCGCCACCGACCTGGTCACGCTGGTGCAGAAGCTGGGCGACGCCGGCGCCGCTGCGGTGCCGGGTGCGCCGGCCACCGGCGGCGGCGTGTCGGTGACCGCCGACGCACGCAGCAATGCGCTGATCGTGCGCGCCGCCAACCCGGCGCGCCTGGCGGCGCTGCGCGCGCTGATCGAGCGGCTTGATACACCCGGCGTGGGCGGCCCGGCCGGCGCCATCCATGTGGTGTACCTGAAGAACGCCGACGCCGCCAAGCTGGCCACCGTGCTGCGCGCGGCCTTTGGTGCCGGCTCGGGTGGCGGCAGCAGCGGCGGTGGCGGCAGCAGCAGCCTGAGCGGCCTGGGCGCGGCCACCAGCGGCGGCATTGCCGGCAGCCTGGCCACGGCCGGGCAGGCGGGTGGCACCGGCAGCACCGTGGCCACCACGCCGCTGTCGGCCTCGGCCCAGCCGTCCACCGGCGGCTTCATCCAGGCCGACCCGGCCACCAACTCGCTGGTGATCACCGCACCCGAGCCGCTGTACCGCCAGATCCGAGCGGTGATCGACCAGCTGGACGGCCGCCGCGCCCAGGTCTACGTGGAATCGATGATCGTCGAGATGGACGCCAAGAAGGCTGCCGAGTTCGGCTTCCAGTGGCAAGGCCTGCTGGGCAAGAACGGCGACCGGTTCGGCCTGGTGGCCGGCACCAACTTCGGCACCAGCACCAACATCATCAACCTCTCGGGCCTGGCCAATGCCAGCTCGGTGCAGGCCACCACCGCGGTCAACGGCCTGAACCTGGGCCTGCTGCAGAAGGTGAACGGCGTGTACACGCTGGGCGCGCTGGCGCGCTTCCTGGAAGGCGTGGACGGCACCAACATCCTGTCCACGCCCAACCTGGTGGCGCTGGACAACGAGGAGGCCAAGATCGTCGTCGGCCAGAACGTGCCCTTCGTCACCGGCAGCTACACCAACACCGGCGCCAGCAGCTCCACGGTGAGCCCCTTCACCACGGTGGAGCGCAAGGACGTGGGCCTGACGCTGAAGATCAAGCCGCAGATCGGCGAGGGCGGCGTGGTGCGCATGAACGTGTACCAGGAGAACTCCAGCGTGGTGGGCACCTCGGTGACCAACACCAACGGCCCCACCACCAACAAGAACGCGCTGGAGACCACCGTGGTGGTGGACGACGGCGGCATCATGGTGCTGGGCGGCCAGATGAAAGAGGAGTACACCGGCAGCCAGAGCAAGGTGCCGCTGCTGGGTGACCTGCCCTATGTGGGCGGCCTGTTCCGCAACGAGAGCCGCGAGCGCAAGAAGACCATGCTGCTGGTCTTCCTGCGTCCGGTGGTGATCCGCGACGCGGCCACCGCGCAGGCGCTCAGCATCGACCGCTACGAGGCCATCCGCGCGCGCCAGCTCGAGGCCCAGCCCAAGGCCAACCCGCTGCTGCCGGTGGAAGACGGCAGCGTGCTGCCCGAGTTGGCCCCCGGCAAATCGGTGCCGGCCC
The DNA here is from genome assembly GCA_964409495.1 of uncultured Bordetella sp. Classification (GTDB taxonomy): domain Bacteria; phylum Pseudomonadota; class Gammaproteobacteria; order Burkholderiales; family Burkholderiaceae_C; genus Pseudaquabacterium. The sequence continues at coordinate 1,447 of CAYPDO010000133.1, read as the reverse complement.
GGCCGGCCGCCGAGACCACCCGCTGAGCGGCCGGCACGCGATGGCCACCCGCCACCCCCTGCCCTACGCCTTTGCCAAGGCCCACACCCTGCTGCTGGAAGACGACGGCCAGGAGCGCGTGCTATGGGCCACCGAGGCCAGCCCGGCACGATCGGCCAGTGCGCTGGCCGAGGTGCTGCGCACCCAGGCCGTGCACCGCGTGGAGCGTGAAGCGCCAGCCGTGCTGGCCGAGCGCATTGCCGCGGCCTACGCCGGCGGTGAATCCAGCGCCGCCGCGGTGGTGGGCGAGGTGGAAAGCGCCGTCGACCTGAGCCGCCTGCTGCAGGACCTGCCGGCGGTGGAAGACCTGCTCGAGGCGGCCGATGACGCGCCCATCATCCGCATGCTCAACGCGCTGCTGACGCAGGCCGCGAAGGATGGCGCCAGCGACATCCACATCGAGGCCTACGAGCGCAGCTCCAGCGTGCGTTTCCGCGTTGACGGCACGCTGCGCGAGGTGGTGCAGCTCAACCGCGCGCTGCACGCCGCGCTGATCAGCCGGCTGAAGATCATGGCCGAGCTCGACATCGCCGAGAAGCGCCTGCCGCAGGACGGGCGCATCAGCCTGCGCATCGGCGGGCGCGCGATCGATGTGCGGGTGTCCACCCTGCCCAGCGCGCATGGTGAGCGGGCGGTCTTGCGCCTGCTGGACAAGACCGAATCGAAGTTCACGCTCGAGGCCCTGGGCATGAGCGGCGAGGTGCTGGGCGCGTTCGACCGCCTGGTGCACCAGCCGCACGGCATCGTGCTGGTGACCGGCCCCACCGGCTCGGGCAAGACCACCACGCTGTACGCCAGCCTGGGCCGCATCGACACCGCCGGCACCAATGTGCTGACCGTCGAAGACCCGGTGGAATACGAGCTGCCCAACATCGGCCAGACCCAGGTCAACGCCAGGATCGACCTCACGTTCGCCAAGGCCTTGCGCGCCATCCTGCGGCAGGACCCCGACGTGATCATGATCGGCGAGATCCGCGACTTCGAGACCGCGCAGATCGCCATCCAGGCCAGCCTGACTGGCCACCTGGTGCTGGCCACGCTGCACACGAATGACGCGCCCAGCGCCGTGACGCGCCTGATCGACATGGGCGTCGAGCCCTACCTGCTGTCGAGCAGCCTGCTCGGCGCGCAGGCGCAGCGCCTGGTGCGCAAGCTGTGCAGCGCCTGCAAGCGCCAGGATGCGCAAGGCCGCTGGCACCCGGTGGGCTGCCCGGCCTGCGGCCACAGCGGCTACAAGGGCCGCACCGGCGTGTACGAGCTGATGGTGGTGGACGACGCGCTGCGCGAACTGATCCACAACCGCGCCTCGGATGCCGACGTGGCCGCCGCCGCACGCGCCAACGGCTACCTCACGATGCGCGAGGACGGCGAGCGCCTGGTGGCCGAGGGCATCACCTCGGCCGAAGAG
>CAYPDO010000132.1:0-9517 GCA_964409495.1 uncultured Bordetella sp. | reverse complement strand
ATCAGCAACATCTTCGACGGCTACGAGCCGCACAAGGGCGAGATCGCCGGCCGCAAGAACGGCGTGCTGATCAGCATGGATGCCGGCGAGATCTTCACCTACGCACTCGGCAAGCTCGATGACCGCGGCCGCATGTTCGTCAAGCCCAATGATCCGGTGTACGAAGGCATGATCGTCGGCATCCACAGCCGCGACAACGATCTGGTGGTCAACGCCACGCGCACCAAGCAGCTGACCAACTTCCGCGTCTCGGGCAAGGAAGATGCGATCAAGATCACGCCGCCGATCGAGCTGACGCTGGAATACGGCGTCGAGTTCATCGAGGACGACGAACTGGTCGAGATCACGCCCAAGAGCATCCGCGTGCGCAAGCGCCACTTGTCCGAGCACGACCGCAAGCGCGCACAACGCGAGTCCGCGTAACGCGCGGATCGCGTTGCGCGCCGAACGTGTCTGCACCCCCGGCCCCCGCCGGGCGGGGGTTCCAGTCAGAGGCTTGCCCGGGCCGCCTTGCAGCCCTCTTCACATGCCATCGTTGTGCGACTGAGTCATTCGCGTGCTGCGCTGCTGATGGTGCTGGTGGCGTTCCTGTGGAGCATCGCCGGCGTCGTCACGCGGCATCTGGAAGGGGCGCGCAGCTTCGAGGTCACGTTCTGGCGCAGCGCGTTCTGCGCGCTGTGCCTGGGCGCGATGATCGCCTGGCAGCGCGGCAGCCTGCGCGCGCTGTGGCGCGACACGCTGGGCGGCGGCTGGCGCGCGAAATGGCCGCTGTGGGCCTCGGGCCTGTGCTGGACCATCATGTTCACCAACTTCATGGTGGCCATGATGCTCACCAGCGTGGCCATGGTGCTGATCACGCTGGCCATCGCACCGCTGCTCACCGCGCTGTTCTCGCGCCTGTTCCTGCGCCACCCGCTGCCGGCGCGCACCTGGGGCGCCATTGCCGTCGCCGGTGCCGGCATCGCGTGGATGTTCGGCCAGCAGGCGCTGGGTGCCGGGCAGGGCGGCGGCCACTCGCTCACCGGCGCGCTGGTGGCCTTGGCCGTGCCCTTTGCCGGCGCCAGCAACTGGACGCTGATCCAGTGGCTGCACCGCCGCCACACGCAAGACCCCTCGGTGCAAGAGCCCGACATGCTGCCCGCGGTGCTGATCGGCGCCACGCTGTCGTGCCTGCTGACGCTGCCCGCTGCATTGCCGTTCCAGGCCAGTGTGCATGACCTGGGCCTGCTAGGCCTGCTGGGCCTGATGCAGCTGGCCGTGCCCTGCCTGCTGGTGATCCAGGTGGCACGCGTGCTGCCGGCGGCCGAGGTGTCGCTGATCGGCCTGCTGGAGGTGATCTTCGGCGTGCTGCTGGCCTGGGTGGGCGCCGGCGAGGCCCCCGGCCCCACGGCTCTGCAGGGCGGTGCGCTGGTGATCGGTGCGCTGCTGGCCAACGAGGCCCTGGCGCTGCGCCAGCGCGGCACCGCCCCGGCCTGACGGGGCCGCCGGCACCCGCCGCCCATCGCGGCGGCCGGTGCGGGCAGAATCCGGCCCCTAGCCCCCGCTGTATCCAACCGCCCCATGTCACGCCGCTCCAGCGCCTTGCTGCCCTATCCGCGGCTGGTGGGTGTGGTCGACGGCAGTGACGCCCATTTCGCGCTGGTGCCGGGCGCCGAGGTGCCGCTGCAGGCGCTGGACAGCCTGCGCTGCAATGCCTTCGCGACGCTGGAAGACGCCATGCGCGCCTGCCTGGCGCGGCTGGACGGCCCGCCGCCCAAGGTGGCTGCGCTGGGGCTGGCCACCGCCGTCACCGGCGACCGCGTGCGCATGACGAACCATGGTTGGGCCTTTTCCACCCGCGAACTGCGGCGCACGCTGGACCTGGACGAGTTGCTGGTCATCAACGATTTCTCGGCCCTGGCGCTGGCCCTGCCGCTGCTGCCGGCCGATGCCGCGCGGCAGCTGGGCGGCGGCGTGGGCGTGCCGGGCGCGGCCGTGGCCCTGATCGGCCCCGGCCCCGGGCTGGGCGTGTCGGGCCTGCTGCCGTCGCTGGACGGGCGCCAGCCGGTGCCGCTGGGCGGGGAGGGCGGCCATGCCAGCCTGTGCGCCCAGGATGCCGACGAGGCCGCCGTGCTGGCGCTGCTGCAGCGCCGCTTCGGCCATGTCTCGGCCGAGCGGGCGCTGTCGGCGCCGGGCCTGCTGAACCTGGCGCTGGCGGTGGCGCAGCTGCGTGGCGAGCCCTGCCGGGTGGACGAGCCCGAGGCCGTGCTGCAGGCCGGCCTGGCCGGCAGCGATGCGGTGTGCGTGCAGGCCCTGCAGCTGTTCGCCAGCCTGCTGGGCAGCACGGCCGGCAACCTGGCGCTCACGCTGGGGGCCCGCGGCGGCGTGTACCTCAGCGGCTCGATCGTGGCGCGCCTGGGCCGCTGGCTCGACCGCTCGCTGTTTCGCGAGCGCTTCGAGGGCAAGGGCCGGCTGCGCGCCTACCTGCACGCCATCCCCACCTGGGTGCTGGCGCCCGACCCGATGCCCGGCCTGCTGGGCGCGGCGCGCGCGCTGTCGCTGCTGTCGCCGGCCTCGCCGCTCACTACCGCCGGCGCGGCCCGCCGGGGCCCGCGCGGCCTGCGGCGCAGCGGCGCGGCGGCGCTGCCGCCCGGCCTGTCCGAAGGGTGAGGGCCGCCTGGCCCCGGCCAGAGCCGGCACCTGCGCATCAGGCCGGTCCGTGCACGGCCAGGCCCGGACACAACCCATGCAACTGATACCCTTGTTCCGATGATCGTGACCCGCCCGCTGGCCAACTGGCACTCGCCGCACACCGCCGATCCCGATGCACCACTGGTGCTGCGCTTTGCCGCGGTGGGCGACGTGGTGCTGCTCACGGTGCTGCTGGCGGCGCTGGCGCAGCGCCACGGCCGGCCGGTGCATGTGCTGTCGTCGGGCGAATGGACGCCGGTGCTGCTGGGCCATGACCCCGCGGTGTCGGAGCTGCGCCTGGTCAGCAGCCGCCGCGCGCCGTACTGGCTGACGCCCTCGCGCTGGGCCGCGGCGCGCTACATCCGCGCGCACCGCGGGCCGGTCTATCTGTGCGATCCCGACGCCCACGCCCAGCGCGTGATCGACGAGGCCGGCGTGCCCGAGGCGCGGCTGGTGCGTGCCTGGCAGCACTGGCCCGGCAACGGCATCCACTGGGCCGACTGGTGGCTGCAGATCGCGGCGCTGGATGCGCCGGCGGTGCCGGGGCCTGCCACGCCTGTCACGGTGCCGGCGCGGCCGCGCCTGGCCGCGCCGCCGGCCTGGCACGACGAGGCGCGCGGCTGGCTGCAGCGCCAGGGCCTGGCCGGGCGGTCGCTGGTGCTGATCCAGCCCGGCCACAAGAAGACCTACAAGCGCGGGCGCATCGGCACCGCCACGCATGACAAGCACTGGCCCGCCGAGCACTGGGCCGTGGTGATCCGCGGCATCCTGGCCGATCTGCCGGGGGCGGCCGTGCTGGTCAACGGCGCACCGCGCGAGGCCGGCCTGGTGCAGCAGGTGATCGACGCGGCCGGCACGCCGGCCGCAGGCGGCGTGGTGCTGAACCTGGCGCGGCACGGGCCCACGCTGTCGCGCCTGGCGGCGCTGGCCGCCATGGCCCACAGCATGGTGTCGGTGGACACCGGCCCGGCGCATGTGGCCGGCGCCATGGACTGCCCGCTGGTGGTGCTGTATGCCACCGCCGGCTGGGGCCGCTGGAAGCCGCGCGCGCCCACGTCCACCGTCACCGCGCTGGGCCCCGAGGCACCCACGCCCGCGGCCAGGCTGATGGACCTGACGCCCGAGGCGGCACTGGCCGCCTGGCGTGCCCTGCCGCGCCGGAGGCCTGCTGCATGAGCCCGCCGGGCCGCCCCAAGGGCGAATACCGGAAGGCGCAGCCTGACGGCACCCCAGTGCGCCCGCCGGGCCGCCCCAAGGGCGAATACCGGAAGGCGCAGCCTGAAGGCACCCCAGTGAGCACCCCGGTGCTGGCCACCGTGGCCCTGCTGGTGCCCGAGTACGACCCGGCCATCGCCTTCTTCACCCAGGCGCTGGGCTTCACGCTGCTGGAAGACCGGCCGCAGGGCGCGGGCAAGCGCTGGGTGGTGGTGGCACCGCCGGGCGGGCAGGGCAGTGCGCTGTTGCTGGCCCGCGCCGCCACGCCCGAGCAGCAGGCCGCCATCGGCCGGCAGGGCGGCGGCCGGGTGTGGCTGTTCCTGCGCACCGACGATTTCGCGCGCGACGCCGGCCGCCTGGCCGCCCACGGCGCGCGCTTCACCGAAACCCCGCGCCACGAGCCTTATGGCACCGTGGCCGTGTTCGAGGATCCCTGGGGCAACCGCTGGGATCTGATCCAGCCCGCATGACCACCACCCCATCCCCGCTGCCATCCGTGGCCCGCCCCCGCCCCGAACGCCTGGCCGCCGCCCGCGTGCTGGTGGTTGGCGATGCCATGCTCGACCGCTACTGGTTCGGCAATGTCGAGCGCATCTCGCCCGAGGCGCCGGTGCCGGTGGTGCATGTGCAGCGCGAGGAAGAGCGCCTGGGCGGCGCGGCCAACGTGGCCTGGAACGTGCGCGCGCTGGGCGTGCAGGCCACGCTGCTCACCGTGGTGGGCGACGACGAGCCCGCCCGCATCCTGCAGCGCCTGCTGGCCGAGCAGGGCGTGGCCACGCTGCTGGGCCGCGATGCGGCGCTGCGCACCACGGTGAAGCTGCGCGTGGTGGGCCGCGCACAGCAGCTGATCCGTGTGGATTTCGAAACCGCACCCGACCATGAGCTGCTGGCCCAGATGCTCAGCGACTACGAGGCCGCGCTGCCCGGCCACGACGCGGTGCTGTTCAGTGACTACGGCAAGGGCGGCCTGGCCCATGTCGAACGCATGATCGGCCTGGCCGTGGCCGCCGGCAAGCCGGTGCTGGTCGATCCCAAGGGCCGCGACTACAGCCGCTATGCCGGTGCCACCGTCATCACGCCCATCCGCGCCGAACTGGCCCAGGCCGTGGGCCAGTGGACCGACGAGGCCGATCTGCACCGCCGCGCCCAGGCGCTGCGCACCGAGCTGCGGCTGGGCGGCCTGCTGGTCACGCGCTCGGAAGAGGGCATGACGCTGTTCGACACCGGCCCGGACGGCCAGCCCGGCCACCTGCACCAGCCGGCGCAGGCGCGCCAGGTGTTCGATGTCACCGGCGCGGGCGACACGGTGATCGCCACGCTGGCCGCGATGCTGGCCGCCGGGCTGACACTGCGCCAGGCGGTGCCGATTGCCAACCGTGCCGGCGGCATCGTGGTCAGCCGCTTCGGCACCGCGGCCGTGCGCCACGACGAACTGTTCGAACCCGAGAGCCCTGCAATGGGCAGCACGCCATGAAAGTCATCGTCACCGGCGCCGCCGGCATGATCGGCAGCAATCTGCTGCAGGGCCTGAACGCGGCCGGCATCGACAACATCATCGCTGTCGACGACCTGAGCGACGGCCCCAAGTACCGCAACCTGCTGGGCGCCCGCCTGGCCGACTACTACGACCGCGCCGATTTCTACCAGCGCTTCGCCCGCGGCGATTTCGGCCGCATCGAGGCCGTGCTGCACCAGGGCGCCTGCTCCGACACCATGGAGCACGACGGCCAGTACATGCTGGCGCAGAACTACCGCTGCACCAAGGACCTGCTCGACGCCTGCCAGCACCAGGGCGTGCGGCTGATCTATGCATCGTCGGCGGCCACCTATGGCGGCGGCCAGCGGTTTGCCGAGCACCCCGACAACGAGGCGCCGCTCAACGTCTACGGCTACAGCAAGCTGCTCACCGACCAGGTGGTGCGCCGCATGATCGACACCGCGCCGCACCAGGTGGTGGGCCTGCGCTACTTCAACGTCTACGGCCCGCGCGAGCAGCACAAGGGCCGCATGGCCAGCGTGGCCTTCCACCATGTCAACCAGTTCCGCGCCGAGGGCAGGGTGAAGCTCTTCGGCGCCTACCAGGGCTACGGGCCGGGCGAACAGTCGCGCGACTTCGTCTACGTGGACGACGTGGTGGCGGTGAACCTGTGGTTCCTGATGCACCCGCGCGCGCGCGGCATCGTCAACGTGGGTTCGGGCCGCGCCCAGCCCTTCAACGATGTGGCGCTGGGCGTGGTCAACGCCTGCCGCGCCGCCGCTGGCGAGCCGTCACTGCCCCTGGCCGAGCTGGTGGCGCGCGGCCTGATCGAGTACGTGGACTTTCCGCCGGCCCTGGTGGGCAAGTACCAGTGCTTCACCCAGGCCGACCTGACGGCGCTGCGCGCCACCGGATGCGACCTGGCCTTCGCCGACGTGGCCACCGGCGTGGCGCGTTATGTGGACTGGCTGCTGCGCCAGCCCGCGGCCTGAGCCGCGCGCCGCCCCCGGCGGCTCAACGGCTGGCGAAGAAGGCCCAGATCAGCTCGGTGGCGTCGAATGCCGTCGAGGCCTGGCCGCGGCCGCGCGGCTTGCTGCCGCCGGGCCAGGAATGGCCGCCCTGCTCGGTGACGCACAGCTGCACGGCGGTGCCGTCGCGGCAGGGCGCCCGCAGTTCGCACTGGGCGCCCTCGGTCTGCAGCACGGTGCGCGGCGGTGCCGCGGGGCAGCCATTGCGCTGCGACCAGCGTGCCACCGTCTCGGGCACCGAGGTGTAGTCGGTCTCCTGCCGCGAGGCCTTGCCCGCGCCGCCGCCGAACAGCACGCGCTCGTCGTCGCGGGCATGGATGTGCAGCACCGATACCGGCTGCGCCGGCGTGCACTGCACGGTGTTGTCGGTGCCCGCCACGGCGGCCACGGCGCGAAAGGCCTCGGGCATCTCGCAGGCCAGGCGGTAGGCCATCATGCCGCCGTTGGACATGCCGGTGGCGAACACGCGGCGCGTGTCGATGGCCAGCTGCCCGCGCAGCGTGCCCAGCAGGCTGCGGATGAAGCCGACATCGTCGCTGCCCTGGTCGCGCGCCGCGCCGCAGCAGCGCCCGGCGTTCCAGGTGGCCAGGCGCCCGCCCGGAAAGCGGCTGTGGCCGTTGGGAAACACCACCACGAAGCCATGGCGCTCCGACGCGGCCGTCCAGCCATAGAAGCGGTCGTCGGCCTGGATGTCCATGCTGCCGCCGCCGCCGTGCATCGACACCACCAGCGGCGCCGGGCGCTGGGGGTCGTAGCTGGCCGGCACGTGCACGCGGTAGTGCCGCTGCAGCCCGGCATGCAGCAGGCTGGCGCGGTGGTCGCCGGGGCCCAGATCGCCGCCGGTGGCGGATTGGCCTTGCGCCGGCGCCAGCGGCGCCAGCGCGCCGAGCAGGGCGGCCAGCAGCCAGGCGGCCAACGCGGCCCGACGTCGCCATGTACCCGAGCAGCCTTCGCGCGGCCGCGGCAGAAAGCCTTGGCCGATCATGCGGCCGCCACCTGGGCCTCGACCGCCGCGCACAGCGCATGGCCGATCAGGATGTGCGCCTCCTGGATGCGCGCCGTCACCGCGCTGGGCACCACCACCGCCACGTCGCACAGCGGCGCGATGGCGCCACCGTCGCGGCCGAGCAGGCCGACCACGCCGATGCCCAGGCCCCGCGCCGCCTGCACCGCGCGATGCACATTGGCGCTGTGGCCCGAGGTGGAGATGGCCACCAGCACATCGCCGGCGCGGCCCAGGCCGCGCAGCGGGCGCTCGAACACCTGCTCGAAGCCATAGTCGTTGCCGATGCAGCTCAGCTGCGAGCTGTCGGTGGTCAGGGCGATGGCCGCCAGCGGCCGGCGATCGTTGACGAAGCGGCCGGTGAACTCCGAGGCCAGGTGCTGGCTGTCGGCGGCCGAGCCGCCATTGCCGCAGAACATCAGCTTGCCGCCGCGCATCAGGCTGGCGGCCAGCAGCCCCGCGGCGGCATCCACCTGCGGCGCCAGGCCCGCGAGCGTGGCGAACAGGCGCTGGTGTTCGTCGAGATGCAGCAGGAATGCGGAGCTCACGCGGGCGGCTTTCGATCGGGTGGGACAGGGGGCTGCCGGGCCATGCGGCCCTGGCTGCAGCGGCATTGTGCAGCGCGCCGGCACCCGGCCATGCGACCGCGCATGACCCTTTGTGACAGGGCCGTCTCGATACACTGCGGCGATGGATCTGCTTGCCGACCACCCCAAGCTGCGCGCCGCGCAGCAGCACCTGGCTGATGGCCGCTGGCCGCGCCCGCTGGTGTTCACCAACGGCGTGTTCGATGTGCTGCACCGCGGCCATGTCAGCTACCTGGCGCAGGCCCGCGCGCTGGGCGCGGCGCTGCTGGTGGCGGTCAACAGCGATGCCTCGGCACGCGGGCTGGGCAAGGGCCCCGACCGGCCGCTGAACACCGCCGCCGACCGCGCCGTGGTGCTGGCCGCGCTGGCGGCGGTGGATTTCGTGCTGCCCTTCGACGAGCACACGCCCTGTGCGCTGATCGGGCGCGTGCGGCCCGATGTGTATGTGAAGGGTGGCGACTACGACATGGACGCGCTGGAAGAATCCCGCCTGGTGCGCGGCTGGGGCGGGCGCGCACTGGCCATCCCCTTTGTCGACGGCTACTCGACGACGAAGCTGGTGCAGCGCATCCGGGCCAGCGGTGACTGAGCGGCCGCACCGCGCGGTGTTCCTCGACCGCGACGGCGTCATCAACACCGAGGTCGACTACCTGCACCGCATCGCCGACTTCGCCTTCGTGCCCGGCACGCCGCAGGCGCTGGCGCGGCTGCAGGCCGCGGGCTGGGCGCTGGTGGTCGTCACCAACCAGAGCGGCATTGCGCGCGGCCGCTACAGCGAGGCCGACTACCAGGCGCTCAGCGCCCACATCGGCGCCGAACTGTCGCGCCACGGCGTCAGGCTGGACGCCGTGCTGCACTGCCCGCACCTGCCTGATGCGGCGGTGGCCGCCTACCGCACGGCCTGCGATTGCCGCAAGCCGGCGCCGGGCATGATCCTGCGCGCCGCGGCCGCGCTGGGGCTGGACCTGGCCGCCTCGGTGATCGTGGGCGACAAGCGCTCCGACCTCGACGCCGGCCGCGCCGCCGGCGTGGGCACCTGCGTGCTGGTGCGCAGCGGCCATGCCCTGTCGGCGGCCGACGAGGCCGCCGCCGATGCCGTGCATGACACCCTGGCCGGCTGGGTCGACACGCTGCCGGCCGCACCGGTCGCCGGCTGATACAGGTCAAGCGCGGCCGCAGCCCAGGGACAACACCGGGCCGACGCGGCCACCGCGCGGCCTAGCATCGCCGCATGAGACAGCTCAGCGGCCTGGATGCCACCTTCCTGTTCCTCGAGACCGACGAAATGCCGATGCATGTGGGCTCGGCCCATGTGTTCGAGCTGCCGGCCGGCTACAAGGGCAACTTCGTCACCGCGCTGCGCAAGCACATCGCTTCGCGCCTGCCGGTGGCGCCGGTGCTGCGGCGCAAGCTGTGGTGGATGCCGCTGAACCTGGCCAACCCGGCCTGGGTGGATGCCGAGCCCGATCTCAAGGCGCATATCGTCGAGATCAAGCTGCCCCGGGGTTCGGGCCTGCCCGAGCTGGAAGCCGAGGTC
>CAYPDO010000131.1:0-9536 GCA_964409495.1 uncultured Bordetella sp. | reverse complement strand
CGTGGCCGGCACGGCCTGCTGCGTGGCCATGGCCATGCCGCAGGTGCACATCGTGGCCTACTGTGGCGATCTGGGCTACGGCGTGGCGCGCGGCGCCGAGATGCTGAGCCTGATGCTGGGCTGCGGCATCGTCAGCCGCCTGGCTTCGGGCGCCATCTGCGACCGCATCGGCGGCGTGCGCACGCTGCTGCTGGGCAGCTTTCTGCAGGGCCTGGCGCTGCTGCTGTTCATCCCCTTCGACGGGCTGCTGTCGCTGTATGTGGTGTCGGCGCTGTTCGGGCTGTTCCAGGGCGGCATCGTGCCCAGCTACGCGATCATCGTGCGTGAGCATTTCCCGGCGGCGCGCGCCGGCACCACCACCGGCTGGATCATCATGTTCACGCTGTTCGGCATGGCGCTGGGCGGCTGGATGAGCGGCAAGGTGTTCGATCTGACCGGCAGCTACCACGCCGCCTTCCTGAACGGCATCGCCTGGAATGCGCTGAACCTCAGCGTGGCGCTGTTCCTGTGGTGGCGCGCCAGCGGGCGGGCGAACGGCGGCGGCGCCGGCCGGCTGCGGCCGGCCTCGGCCTGAGCGGCTACCAGCGCTCCATGTAGGGGCGCAGGTCGAGCTCGAAGGTCCACGCGTCGCGCGGCTGGCGGTGCAGCTGCCAGTAGCTCTCGGCAATGTGCTCGGGGTTCAGGATGCCGTCCTGGGCCTTCAGCGCGTAACGCTCGGGGAAGTTGTTGCGGATGAACGCGGTGTCGATGGCGCCGTCCACCACCACATGCGCCACATGGATGCCCTGCGGCCCCAGCTCGCGCGCCATGCTCTGGGCCAGCGCGCGCAGCGCGTGCTTGGCGCCGGCAAAGGCCGCGAAGTTCGCCGCGCCGCGCAGCGAGGCCGTGGCACCGGTGAACACGATGCTGCCGCGCCCGCGCGCCACCATGCGCCGGGCCACCTCGCGGCCATTGAGAAAGCCGCCGAAGCAGGCCATCTCCCAGATCTTGAAGTACTTGCGCGCCGTCTCGTCGAGGATGCCGCAGGGCACGTTGGCGCCGATGTTGAACACCAGCACCTCGATCGGGCCGATGTCGCGCTCGATGTGCTCGACCAGGGCCACCACCTCGTCTTCCTTGCGCGCGTCGGAGCCGAAGCCGTGCGCACGCCCGCCGGCCGCCGTGATGGCCTGCAGCAGCGGCTGCAGCGTGTCGGCGGTGCGCCGGGTGACGCAGGCGGTGTAGCCGCCAGCGGCAAAACGCCGCGCGATGGCGCCGCCGGTGGCGTCGCCGGCGCCCACCACCAGGGCCACGCCGGGGCGGGGGTCGGCGGCTGTCTCAGTCGGGGGGCTCATCGGGGATCTCCTGCGGTGGCGGCCAGGGCCACGCGGCGGTTGGCGGCCAGGATCTCCTGGCACGTGCGCTCGCTGGCCACGGCGCGGGCCAGCACCAGCGCGCCCACGCACTGCGACAGCAGCGCCCAGGCGGTGTCGGCGTCGCCGTCCAGCGCGGCGGCCCACTGGTGCTGCAGCTGGCGGATCGACCGCTCGACACCTGCGCGCACCGCTGGTTCGGCGCGGGCGATCTCGGCACCCAGCGCCGGCAATGCGCAGCCGGCCTCGGGCTGCTGCGCATGCGCGCTGCTGAGGTAGCGCCGGAGGCTGCGTGCCAGCCGGGCACGGGCCTGCACGGCATCACCCGCGGTGGCAGGGCCCGCTGCCCGCCGGGCGCCGCGGCTTGACCCGCGCGCGCGCCCTTGCGCTGCATCGGGGGCTGCATCCGGCGCGCCGCCACCCAACATCGCCCCACTGTGCGCCAGCTCGCGCTGCACCAGGGCGGCGAACAGCTCGGCCTTTGAGCCGAAATGGCCGTAGAACGCGCCGCCGCTCAGGCCCACGGCCTGCATCAGCGCGTCCACCCCGGTGGCGCCGAAACCCTGGCGCTTGGCGATGGCGCGGCTGCTGTCGATCAGCCGCTCGCGGGTGGCTTGCTTGTGCGTGGCGGCGTAGCGCATGGCTGGGCGGAACCCCGGGTTGACGCGTCGTGGCGACCAGCATACGCTGGCTTCACCAAACGATCGTTCAGTCATAACCCTCGGTGTGCGGCGCGCCTCGGTGCGCGGCTGGCACCGGCCAGCCGGAGCACGCCATGCGCCAGCGCCAGGTGGAGTTCTTCTTCGACGTGGGCAGCCCGGCCACCTACCTGGCCTGGACCCAGCTGCCGGCCCTGTGCGCCGCGGCTGGCGCGCAGCTGCTGCCGCGACCCATGCTGCTGGGCGGCGTGTTCCAGGCCACCGGCAATGCCTCGCCGATCACGGTGCCGGCCAAGGGCCGCAACCTGATGCACGACCTGCAGCGCTTTGCCGGGCGTTACGGCGTGCCGCTGGTCATCAACCCGCATTTCCCGATCAACACCTTGCTGCTGATGCGCGGCGCCACGGGCCTGCAGCGCGAGCAGCCCGAGCGGCTGGACGCCTACCTGCACTGCGTGTTCCTGGCCATCTGGGTGGACGGGGTGAACATGAACGACGCCGCCGAAGTGGCGCGTGTGCTGACGGCCGGCGGCTTCGATGCAGCGCAGCTTCTGGCCCTGGCCGGCCAGGACGACACCAAGGCTGCGCTGCGCGCCAGCACCGACGAGGCCGTGGCCCGCGGCGTGTTCGGCGCGCCCACCATGTTTGTGGGCAAAGAGATGTTCTTCGGCCAGGACCGGCTGGACTGGGTGGGCGAGGCGCTGGCCGCCTGAGAGCCTGGCGGCACGCGGCATCTCACAGCCGCAGGTCGCGCTCCAGCGCCGCCAGCACGGCGTCGATCACCACCTGCGTGCCCAGGCGGCAGGCCAGGGTTTCGCGGCCGGCCAGCGTGCCCAGCTCGGCCAGCTTGTTGGCTGGCGCGCCGCCCAGGCACAGCCGCCAGTGCGCGCAGCCGCTGCGGCAGGCGGCCACCCCGGCGTCGATCTCGGCCTGCCAGCGCCGCAGCGCGGCCTGTTCCCCCAGGCGCGCCCAGTCGATGGTGTCGCTGGCCAGGTTGCCCAGCCCGGCCGGCCCCAGCTGCGCATGCTGCGTGCCCAGCAGCTCGGGCGACCAGAAGCAGAAGCTGCCGTCGTGCGCCACGCTCAGCAGCTGCCCGGCCTGGTTCTGGCTGTTGCCGCTGCGCTGGCCGAAGGCCGGATCGCGCAGCCCGGCCAGCACCTGCGCCACCTCGCGCACGCGCAATGCGCCGGGGGCCGCGGCCAGGCGCTCGAGCAGGCGTTGCCAGAAGGCGCGCGCGGCGGCTTCGCTGCCCACGGCCTGCAGCGTGCTGTGGCCGTGCGCGGCCTCGACTTCCTCGGTGTTGAAGCCGGCCTCCTGGGGGCCCAGCGCGGCGAAGAAGTCGAACAGCGCATCCGGCTGGGCCAGCGCGTCACGGGTGAGCACGGCGATGGTGTGAAAGCCGATGCCGGCCTGGCGCAGGCGGGCGATACCCTGCATCACGCGCGCATGCGTGCCGCGGCCGTCGCGCGTGCGGCGCTGGGCATCGTGCAGCGTGGCCGGGCCGTCGATGCTGATGCCCACGCGCACGCCGTGGCGCTGGAAGAAGGCGCACCAGGCCTCGTCGATCAGCACGCCATTGGTCTGGAAGTGGTGGGTCACTGGCCGGCCGGCCGCATGCTGCGCCACCCGCGCGAAGGCCGCCTCGTACCAGCGCCGCGGCACGGCCATCGGTTCGCCGGCATGCCACACCACGGCCAGCCGCTCGCCCACCAGGCCGCTGGCCATCACCTGGGCCATCACGCGCTCGAGCACCGGCAAGGCCATGCGCACGCGCTGCTGCCGGTCGGGCAGGTAGCAGTAGCGGCAATCGAGGTTGCAGAACGGGCTGGGCTGCAGCACCAGCAGCTGCAGACCGCCGGCCGGCAGGGCCACCGCGGGTGCATCGGGCGTTGGCGCGCGTGCGGCCGCGGGCGATGGCTGGCGCTGCGGCCCGCGCAGTGGCGCCCAGCTCAGCCCCATGGCCCGGCGGCGCGTGGCGCGCAGCTCACAGCTTGCCCCAGTTGTTCCAGTTGTTCCAGTTGGCCCACTTCGACCAGTTGGCCCAATTGGGCCAGTTGAACCACTGGCCGGTGTCGCCGTCGGTGGCCGGCGACTGCGGCGTTTGGCCGGCCGTGCCGGTACTGGCGTCACCGGCCAGCAGCCGTGCGCGGATGGCGTCAAGCCGCAGGACCACCGGATCGGCGAGGGGCACATCGGCCGGCGGCGCCGCGCCCGCGCTGCCGGCGCCCAGCAGTGCCAGCAGCGTGCCCAGCCAGCGGGCCAGGCCTTCGCGGGCCCGGCTGCCGGCCACCGGCGGGTGCTGCAGATCGGGTGCTGGCTTGCGCGAGGCCATTCAGGGGCTCCTGGTGGTGGACGTGCCGGCGGCGGGTTTGTGCTGGCGGTGGTCGGCCAGCACCTCCTTGCCCAGGCGCAGCAGTGCGCCGGTGCTCCAGGGCACGCCCAGCAGGCGCGCCTCGGGGTTGCGGGCATCGGGCGGGCGGTGCAGCACCAGCCAGCCGTCCCACGGCGTGCCGGGCCGGCCGACGCGGAAGTCGTCGGCGTTGGGCGGCACGCGCCCGAAGTTCAGGCTGGCCAGCGGCACCGGCGGCGTGTCGGCATCGGCCGGGCCATGGCGCACCGAATGCAGTGCATAGGCACGCAGCTGCACCGTGTCGCGCTGGGTGTTGCCGCGGCCCACCGGCTGGCCGCGCATCAGCGCCAGGCAATGGGCGTGGTCGCGGTGCACCGTGGCGCGGAAGCCGCCTTCACCACCGCCCGCCAGCTCATGCGCCAGCGCCTCGCGCAGCGGGCCGCAGCCGTCGTCGGGCCGTGGCGGCGCCAGCGGCACCAGCGCCTCCGCCCCCGGCGCCGGCACCAGGCGCTGGGCGCCGTCGATCACCACGCGCCAGGCTTCCTGGCCCACACGCATGGCGCGCCCGCCAGGCATGCGCCAGGTGGCCCCGGCCATGGCGATGGTCTCGGGCGCCTGACGCCGCAAGGTCTCGGCCACGCGGTCGTTGAACACCACGGCCAGCGGCTGCGACAGCTCGGCGCCTTCGCCCAGCTCGGGGTTGTCCCATTGCAGGCGCAGCAGCGTGACGGTGGCCGGTGAGGCCGGCCGGCCGTCGGCGCCGGGCGGATCGCCGTTGGCGGCCATCAGCACGTGGCCCATCACCGCGTCGAACACCAGCGCCGGCTCACGCTCGCGCGGCAGCGCGGCGATCTGCTGGCCCAGCACGCAGCGCCCGTCGGCATGCAGCGTGGCGGTGAACATCAGGCCGTTGCGGGTGTCGGCGCGCGCGCCGCCGATGTCGTCGCGGGTGACGAACACACCGCGGCGCGGATAGCTGTGCTCGCGCGAGCCCTCCACCGGCAACAGCACGCCGGGCAGGCCGTCGCAGCCGCCGTGGTAGCGCGGGTCGCTGCCATGGGCGTCGATGATGCGGCTGGCGTCGCCGCTGGGCGCCTGGGCGCTGGTGTGCCACAGCGCGCGCGTGAGCACCGCCCGCAGCTTGCCGTTGACATTGGGCTCCATGGCCCGCATGGCCAGCGGCAGCACCCGGCCCAGCGCCAGCGCGCGGCCGGGTGACCAGGCGCCATCCAGCACAGCGTCGGACATGCCGGCCAGTGCCACGCCGCGCCCCACGCGTGCGGCTTCGAGCTGCTCGGCGGCTTCGAGCAGGCCTTGCAGCTCATGCGCGCCGCCGCCGATCTCGGGCCAGGCATTGCGCAGCGTGGCCAGGTTGGCCACATCGGTGGCGCCGAAGTACAGCGCCGCGCGCTCGATCACCGGGCCCTGCACGCCGTAGGTGAAACCCAGCGCCAGCACCGACAGCGCCAGCGCGCCGAGCCCGGCGGTGGCCAGCACGGCCTGGTTCTTGACGTGGCGGCGCGCGCGGCCGGCCTCGGCCGCCAGCCGCGCCTCGGAACGGCGGAAGAAGCCGGCCACGTCGTCGAAGGCCACGCCGGCCAGCTCAGGCCCACGCGGCGTGCGCGGCAGCCAGGCCTGCCACTCGCGCCAGGCCTCGGTGGCGTCCAGCGCGGGCATCGCCCAGCCGGTCGCCGGTGTGCCCGGCGTGGCGCCCGCCGGCGCCGGCGAAGCGGCCGTGGCCGTCATGGGTGGCACGCCAGCGGCAGGGCCATCGGCCGGCGCAGGCTCGAACACGGCGCCCAGGCCGGCATCCTTCATGCGGCGCAGCAGCCGGTCTTCCATCAGGTCGGCATCGGCCTGGCCGCGGGTCTGCCAGTCGCGGCAGGCGCTCAGCAGCTCGAGCACACGGGTGAACTGCAGCGCGCTGGCATCGGCCAGGCCGCGCAGCCGGTGCCAGCCGCGGATGAAGGATTCATGCGAGACCTTCAGCGTCACGCGCGAGGGGTTGTCGTCGTCCCAGTACAGGTAGTTGACCGAGTGGATCCAGCGCCCGTGCAGCAGGGCCGACAGCGCATCGGCGCCGGCCGGGTGGCTGGCCACGTACAGGCGCTGCTGGTTGTAGGTGCCGCTGGCCGGATCCTTGTAGACCAGGCGGCGCAGCACATCGGCCAGCAGGGCCTGCTGGCCGGGCGTGTGCTGGTGGAATTCATGCTCGGCCCAGCGTTCGAGCGCCAGGCGCAGCAGGTTCTCGCCCTGCGCGGGCAGTGCGGCAGGTGTGTCCTCGGCCAGCGCGGCGCTGCACAGGTCGTGGAAGTTCAGCTCGGCCGGCACGTCGCCCACGCTGCGCTGCTCGCGGCGCAGCGCGCGCTGCCACAGCCGCGCCAGCAGGTGCTGCAGCAGCGGCAGGTGGTCAGGATCATGGGCGATGTCGCGCGTGTCCTTCACCAGGCGCTCGACCACTGACGGGTCGAAGCGCACCGTGGCCGGCAGGCTGGCCGCGCCGGCATCGCGGCGTTCGCGCTGGCGCAGGCGCAGGAAGCGCTGCGCCGGCTTCTCGATCACCTCGCGCACCGCCGCGTCGTCGAGCCGGCTGACCAGAAAGGCGCCGGCGTTGATGGCCTCGGGCAGGCCCAGGTAGCCGGCGCAGTCGTTCAGGTGCTCGCTGCGCATCGTCACGGCCAGGAAGCAGCGCGGCGAGCCGCTGCCGGCACGGGCCTGGTGGAAGTGGTCGATCACGCGTTCGATCAGCAGCCGGGCATCGGCCACCTCGCGGTTGCTGTGGTGGAACAGCTCCTCGAACTGGTCGATCACCACCAGCACGCAGGCCTTGGCGGCGTCCACGCCTTCGGGCAGATCGATCTCGGGGCCGTAGGTGTCGATGGCCCGGCCCAGGCCGCCGGGACGGCGCAGCAGCTCGGTGATGGCCTCGCGCCGGGCGGCGTCGGGGCTGCCGCGCAACGTGGCCTCCAGGCGCCAGGCCAGGCGGGTGATCGGGGTCTCGACCGCGCCGTCGCCGCTGCCGCCGGCGAAGTTGGTGCCGGGCGTGAACACCAGCGGCTCCCACAGATCGCCCACCTCGGGGATGCCGAACTGGCGCAGGTGCGGCACCACGCCGGCGCGGATGAGCGAGCTCTTGCCCGAGCCCGAGCCGCCGATCACGGCCACGAAGCGGGTCAGCGGCGGCGCCGTGCCGCCGGCGGCCAGCATCGCGCTGTGCGCCGAGACCGACAGCGTGCGCCCGTCGCCATCGTGGCCGGGATCGGTGAACACGCGCGGCAGGCGTTCGTCATCACCGGCAAAGGCGCCGCGGCCCAGGCGGCGCACGATCTCGGCCACCTGGGTGCGGCGGCCATGCATCAGCATGTCCTCGTGGTCGAGGAAGGGCCGCAGGCCGGGATAGGGTGTGCGCGGCAGGCGTCGCAGCAGCGCGTGTTGTTGCAGCTCGTTCATCGGGATGCGCGCGCGGTGCTCAGGCCGCCGAAGGCTGGTGGCGCCGCGTGTTGCGGTCGAGCACGTCGTTCAGGAAGCGCGTGAGCTCGGTGGCATCGTTCTGGTCGGGGCGCACGGCCTTGGGCGGCGGCGCCTCCTGCTGCAGAAAGCGCAGCACCTGCCAGCCCAGCGCCGGCACGGCCTGCTCGGCCTGCGGCTTGGGCGGGCTGAGGTAGGCCACGATGGCCGGCGCCAGCTCGGTGAGGCGGTCTTCCACCAGGTTGATCTGGCTGAGCAGCGAGCGCGCCTCCTTCTGGCCCCACAGCAGGATCAGGCCGTCGGCCTCGTCGAGGTTGAACAGGTCGATCTCGTCGATGTTCAGGCCGCTGGGGCGCAGGTTCAGTGGCACGCTGATGTGGCGCTCATCCAGCAGCTTCTGCCACAGCGGGCGGATCTGCTCGCCCAGCAGCTTCCATTGCCAGGGCTCGTTGCGGTTGCTCTCGATGAACAGGCGCACCGGACGCGGCGGGCTGGCCGCCGCGGCGCTGCTGGCCAGCGCCGGTGCCGCGGGCGGAAACAGCCGCGCCAGCAGCGCGGCCGGCGCCAGCTTGGGGCAGGCCAGCCGGGCCAGCCACTCGAGGTGCTCGGGCTCGGCGGCATCGGTGGCCGGCACCGCGCAGAGATCCAGCGCGAACACCTGTTCGTCGGGCTTGCCCAGCTTGCGCCAGCAGTCCAGCAGCACCGCCAGCTGGCCGCCGGGCACCGCCCACAGCCGCGGCTGGCCCTGGTGGAAGGGCAGCACCAGGCGCTCGGCATCGCGCAGCCGCGCGGCCAGCAGTGCGCGCTGCTCCAGTGCGGCAAGCTCCAGCACCGAGGTGCTGGGCTCCAGCGCGCGCGCCTGGTCGGCAAAGCTTGCGATGGCCGCATCGAGCTCGGGCGCCCCCACGCCGATCAGCAGCCGGGTGGCCTGCGGATTGGGCTGCGGGCCGGCCAGATCGGCCTTGATCTTGCTGACCAGGTCATCACGCAGGCGGTCGAAGCGGCGCGCAAAGGCCTGGGTGGGGGCCTTGCCGTCGTCGCGCAGCACCGGCACCGGGCGGCTGACCGCGTCATCGTCGAAGTAGGTCTGCCACACCGGGTTGCGGCCTGCGAACACCTGGCGCCACACTGGCGTGGCCGTGGCCTGCGCCATCGGTGCCTGCGCCAGCGCCACGATGTAGAGCCGGGTGTTCAGGCCCTCGGCGCCGAAGGCCTGCTGGAAGTACTCAAGCTCCTTGCCGCACCAGGCAGAGTCGACATAGTGCCGGCCCACCACCACCACCACCGCGAAGGACTTGGCCACGCGCGCCTTCAGCTGATCCGGCAGCTCGCCGCACAGCGGGCCGTTGTCTTCGCTCAGATGCACCGGTGGCAGCACCGGGCGGCCGGAGGGCACGCGGGCCAGTTCGGCGGCCAGGTCCTTGGTGAGCTCGCTGGCGAAGTCGCTGACCCAGTTGGCGTAGACCTCGTCATCGGCGTGGGCGTAGCTGATGAACACGCTGTGGTCGCAGTCGCGGAAGCGCACGAGCGAGGACATGGTGGAGTGCCGGTGGTCGGATGCGGGCGCGCGGGCCTGCGCGCAGCGGCGGGTGGCGGCCTGGCCACCCACGGCGCATGGTGCGGCCATTCGGCGGCCGCTCGCATCCCTAGATGTACCGAGCGTGGCGCGCGCGCATCCTCAGGCCGGTGCAGGCCGGGGCGTGCTGC
>CAYPDO010000130.1:7535-9640 GCA_964409495.1 uncultured Bordetella sp. | reverse complement strand
GGTCGATCAGGTTGCGCCAGAACAGGTGGCGCGTGACCTCGTCGTCGAAGCGGATGCTGTTGTAGCCCACGCCCACCGTGCCCGGTGCGGCCAGCGCGTCGTGGATCTGCGCGGCAAAGGCCTGCTCGGGCACGCCGGCCTGCGCGCACTGTTGCGGCGTGATGCCGGTGAGCAGGCAGCTCTCGGGATCGGGCAGGGTGTCCAGCGGCGGCTGGCAGAACAGCTCCAGCGGCGCGCCGACTTCGTTCAGGTCGGCATCGGTGCGGATGCCGGCAAACTGCGCCGGCCGGTCGCGGCGCGGCACGCGGCCGAAGGTTTCGTAGTCGTGCCAGAAGAAACTGAAATCGCTCATGCCGGCACGATACAAGAGCCGCCTGGCGGCGGGCGCACCGGCACCAGAAAAACGGCGGGCCGCGGCCCGCCGTTGGCAGCGTGCGCTGTGTTCAGCCGGCGCGGCGGCGGCGCAGCGTGGCAGCCAGCAGGCCCAGGCCGCCGGCCAGCAGGGCCAGCGCGCCAGGCTCGGGCACGGGCGCGGCATGCAGGCCTTGCAGCAGCGCATAGTTGGCGCCGTTGTGCGAGGCCTCGAAGGTCAGCACGAACTGGCCGCCCTGCTCCCAGCTCAGCAGTTCGACGGCATACACACCGGCCGCCAGCGTGAGCGTGGCCGAGTAGGTGTCGACCGGGCTGGTGTCGCTGTCGAACACGATCAGTTGCTCGCCGCCCAGGGTCAGGCGCGCGCCGTCGTCGTGCCGCACCTTGAAGGTGTAGTCGCCTGCGGCCAGGTCCAGGTAGCCGCTGACACGGATCGCAAAGGTCGGGTCGGTGCCGGCAAACGGCACCGAGCCGTCGCCGATGTTCACGGTGGCCGCGGTTTGCGTCACGGCGCTGGTGGGCGCCGCGAGGATCGCCTCAGCCGCCGAGATGGTGTGCGGCGAACTGCCATTGGCAGCCCAGCGCAGTTCAAAACCGCCCATCAGGTCTGGCGGGCTGGCCACCGGGGCGGGCGCGGCATGCGCCCCCATGGTGGACAGTGCCAGAACCCCCAGGGCGACCATGCGTTGAACGCTTGCGTTCGGTTTCATCTTGTTGCTCCTGCCTGGCCGACAGCGGCCTGGGCGACGAATGAGCAATCGGCATGCCGCACAGCCTGAAATGCTGGCGGCACCTGGGCAGGCTTTACGCACAGCGCGTCGGGCGCTTCCGGCGCGCCGGTCACGGCGCGCCGATGTCAAGACAACCGACGCTGCGCCTGTTACATCTGCCCGGCGCACCGCGGGGCCCCGCGGCGCCGCGGGCTCACTTGCGCCGCGTGGTCTTGGCGGCCTCGGCCGTGTCGCTGCCGCCCTGGCGCAGCGCATCCGACAGGCCGATCAGCACGCCGCTGGCCAGTGCGGCATAACTTTCGGCCAGGGTCTGCGCGGCTTTCAGGCCGGCGGCGCGGGTCTCACGCATGGCCGTCTGCATCTGCGCCAGCTGGCTTTCGATCTGCTCGGTGGCGGCGCCGGCGCCGGCGCCGGTCTGCGTGGCGCCCGGGGCCAGCTTGCCCAGCACCTGCTGCCAGGGGCCGGCCAGGCTGTCGCCGGCGGCGCCGGTGGCCTTCTTCACGGCGCCGAACAGCTGGTCTTCCATCTTCTCCAGATCACCCAGCGCCTTCTTCAGCTGTGTTTCGCGCAGGTCGACACCGCGGTCGACAAACTGCTGCAGCGCCACGCGGTTGGCCTCCACGGCCTTGAGCAGCGCGTCGTCCATGCCGGCCACCGCGGTGTCCAGCATCTTCTCCACCTGGGCCGGGGCGGCCGGGTTCTGCGCCGCGCCGGTGCTGGCGGCCTGGGCCACCGTGTCGAGCACCTTGCGGATGTTCTTCAGGCTCAGCTCGCGGCCCTGCAGTGCACGCAGCGTGCTGTCATAGACCGCCTGGCGCAGCTGCGCAGTCTGCTTGGCGCTGGCGCTGGCGAACATCTCGGCCAGGGCTTGCGGATCGACGCCGGACTTCATCATCGGTAGCCTCCTCGGGGTTCACGGGGTGGATGTGAGCCTTGGCGCCACGCGCCACGGCATGGCCATGGTGCCATGCGCGGCCGCCACGAGGCTGACAAGTGCCACCG
>CAYPDO010000130.1:0-7435 GCA_964409495.1 uncultured Bordetella sp. | reverse complement strand
CGCGCAGCCGGCGTGCCACGGGCCTGCGCGCAGCCAGCGTGCCACGGGCCCGCAGCGCAGCGGCCGTGCAACGTGCCCACGCTCAGCGGGCGCGCCAGGCGCGGGCCAGGTCGTCGGCATCGACCTGCAGCTTCACGAACACCTCGTTGCCGCGCGAGGCGCCCGCCACCCCGCCGTCGCCCTGCCGGCTGCGCGTGGCGCCCACGTAGAGCACCGTGCCGGCCGAGTGGCGCCAGGTGTAGGTGAGCGAGCCGGTCTGCTCGGTGTCGCGGTAGGCCTGCACGCGCAGCGCGCCGCTGGCATCGAACTCGGCACGGCGGTCCAGCGAGCTGCGCTGCCAGATCGCGCGCAGCGTCTGACGGGCGTCGAAGTGCCACACCGCCAGCACCTGGCCGGCGGACTCGCGGTAGGTGCGCCGGCCGCCATGCTCCAGCCAGGCGGCCGAGAAGCTGGGCTCCAGCTCCAGCCGGCGCAGCGGCCGCATGGTCAGCGACAGGTTGCCGCTGGCCCCCGGGCGCACGGCATCGGCCTGCACATCGGCCAGGCGGCCCCAGGTGACGTCGAGCGACAGCAGCGGCGCCCAGGTGGCCGTCGTGACCACCAGCTCGCCCTGCCAGTAGCGCGGCCGCAGCCACGGCGCGCCCTCGGCCGTGCGCAGGCCCTCGCCGCCATGCCAGTACAGCGAGGCCTCGAGGTTGTGCGCGCCGGTGAGCCACACGCCGGGGTTCAGCGCCTGGCTCACGCGCTGGCCGGCCTGCCGGGCGCGCACCTGCTCGCCCTCGAGGTTGAGCCAGAACTCGTTGAACGGCCCCAGCGCATGCCAGCCGCGCGCGATGCGCCCACCCACGCGCGTGACACCGGCCTGGTTGACGAAGCCCACGTCGTCGCGAAAGCCGCTGGCGATGTCATCCAGCGCCAGCTCGGCCTCGTGATCGGGCTGCTGCAGGTTCAGCTTGAGGTACGCACGGTGGCCGCTGCGCGTGGGCCCGTGCTGCAGCTGGCCGGTCGCGTCGGGCTGGGCGCTGGTGCTCGAGCCCAGCAGCTGCGCCCGCGCGCGCCAGGCCTCGTCGATCTGCCAGGCAATGTCGGGGCCGGCCACCTGGTTGCTGCCGCGCCCGCCGTCATAGCGGCGTGTGGCGGCCAGCGCGCCCCATTGCAGCGCGCCGCCGTCGGCCCGCACGCGCGCCACGGCCACGCGCGACGCCGGCTGTTCGGCCGCGTCGGTGCCGAAGGCGCCGGGCAGCAGCACCAGGCCGCCGCCGCGGTCGTCGATGGCGAAGGCGCTGGCGGCCAGGCGCGCGCCGCGCCAGGTGGCGCGCAGGCCGCCGCGTGGCGCGGTGAGGCTGCGTGTGTACACGGCATCGGTGGGTGAGCGCAGCAGGTCGCTGGATTCGTAGAAGAACGGCCGCTTCTCGGCCAGCGACAGCGCGAAGTTGGTGTTGCCCGACAGCTGCGGCACGTCCAGCGCCACCTGCGAGAAGTCGGGGTTCAGCGTGGCGTCCACCACCAGCTCGGGCAGCGGGCGCCACTTCACATCCAGCGTGGCCTCGGTGCGCGTGCGCCGTCGCTCGGGCCCGCCGGCGGGCTGATCGTGCTCACGCCGCCAGGTGATGCTGGGCCGCAGCGAGAGGAACTGGTGCTCCTCGGGCAGTGCCAGGCCCTGCAGCGGCTGCAGCGTGGCGATGAAGCTGGGCGCCTCGCGCGGGATCAATACCGAAGTGTGAAAGAAGAACTGCTCGCGCGGCATGCGCCGCGCCACCATCACGCGCCAGGGCCCGTCGTGCTCATGCGTGAAGCGCAGGCTGGCGAACGGGATGCGCAGCACCGCCGTCCAGCCCTGGGCATCGCGCTGCGCGGCGCCGTCCCAGTCGAAATCGGGGGCGAAATCCTCGCTGTCGTCGGCCGCGGTGTGCATGCCGTCGGCCATGCTGCCGGCGGCATTGACGCGGAAGAACTGCGCCGACTGGCGTGTGCCGATGGCATCGAGATAGACCACCACGAAGTCCTGCGTGCGGTTCACCTGGTCGTGGCGCACCAGCGGCGCGCGGATGGCGTCGGGCTGCTCGTCGAAGCAGCGCACGCCCACGTAGATGGCCTGCGCGTCGAACAGCACGCGGGCCTCAGTGGGCTCGGCCGGGCGCTTGCCGGTGACCGGTGCCTTCTCGATGAAGTCGCGGTGCGCCGGGGCACGCTGCCAGGCCGGGTGGTCGAGCCGGCCATCGAGCGTGATGCGCTCGCCCGGCGCCAGGCGCACGGCCTGCAGCGCCAGCGCCGCGGCGGCCGATGGCGCGGCGCCGGCTGCTGCCGCCACCGCGGGCGGGGCTGGCGACCCTGGCGACGCTGGCGCGGATGGCACCGGCTGCACCAGCTGCACCGGCTGCGCAGTGGCCACACTGCAGGCCCATGCGGCCAGCAGGCCGGCGCTCAGGCGCCAGCAGGAGGCGTTGACGCCCCGTCGAATGTGTTCTCCCATACTGGCCATTGTGCCGGCGCGTTGTGGCCGTGCGCTGGCGCGTTGTGCGCCGTGCGCTGGCGCGCAGCTTCAGCCGTGGGCTTGCGGCAGCGCGGGATCGGCCAGCGCCGCCGACACGGCGGCCGGCGCCGCCACCGCCGCGCGCGCCTGGCCGGCGGTGCCGCCGGGGCTGCGCGGCCGGCGCGACTGCTGCTCGGCGGCCTGGGCCTTGATCAGCGTGGTGAGCGGCGGTGCGCTGCGAAAGGCTGCGGCCTGCATCTCGGTGGCCTGGCGCAGCAGGTCTTGCACATCGGGGCGGCTGAGATCGGCGGCGCTGCGCAGGCGCAGCCCCAGCCGGCCAGGGCCGGCGGGCTCCAGCAGTCCGGGTGGCGCCTGCAGCGTGCCGGCATGCAGGAAGAACAGCGTGACCCAGCGCGGGTAGCCCGCCACCGAGATCACCGCGTCGGCACTGCGCGGCGTGGGGCCGATGCCCAGCACCAACGCATTGTGGTTGTCGTACACCAGCTCATAGCCACGCGGAAACAGCGCATGCAGCCGGGCGCGGGCCTCGCGCATCTGCGCCGCGATGGCCGGGCTGTACTTGTCGCAAAAGCCGGCAATGCGCTCGTCGACCTCGCGCATCGCCGCCGCCGGCCCGGGCGCCACGGGACACACGAACGCCGCCTCGCCACGGCGCTGCGCGCGACCGACCAGCATGCCCAAGCCCGCCAAAAAGCCCATCTGCCCCTCGTTTGGATGTTGGCGCGCGCGGCCCGGCCGCAACGCGTGCGGAGGATTGTCCTGGACGCACGCGGCCCCGCAACCCGCCCTTCTGACGTCTGGCGTAACGGCACGAAACAGACGCAGCCGAACGTGGTACCAGCCGGTTCCGCGGCCTGCGCCGCTGCTGGCTCAGCGCAGGCCGGCGCGCGCCGCGTCGGCGCTGGCGTACAGGTGCGGCGCCACGCCACGCGCCGCCAGCGCCCGGCCCAGCTTGGCGCGCATGAACCCCGAGGTGCTGTAGCGCGTGACGTTGAGGTAGTGGCGCTCGACCAGCGCATGCACCATCGCCGCCCAGGCGTCCTGCGCCGGCTCGTCGAGCGTGAAGTGGTCGTAGTTCACCACCGCATACACGCGCTCGCCCAGTGGCGCCAGCCGGGCCTCGATGGCTGCGCGCACCGCGGCCACGTCGGCCGGCGTGCGCACCACCAGATGCTCGAAGTTGATGAACAGCGTGCGCTGCGCCGCGTCGAAGCTGAAGCGCTCGGCCAGCGGCAGCGCCAGCAGGCGTGCGCGCAGGTCCATCGGTGCAGCGTCGAAGATGGCCGCGTCCATGGTGCGCGGCGGCTGCTCGATCACCGGCTCGAAGGCCATGGCGTCCAGGATGTCGCGCTGCAGGTCCAGCCCCGGTGCCACCTCCAGCAGCGCCAGGCCGCGCGGGTGCAGCGCGAACACCGCGCGCTCGGTGACATACAGCACCTGCTGGCCGCGCCGGCGCGCCTGCTCGCCCGAGAAGGTGATCTGCTCGACCTGCCGCACGAACTTGGGCACGGCCGCGCCGTCAGGCCCCGGCGCGGTGAAGGTGCCGACAAACACCACGCGCCGCGCGTTCTGGCTGATGTTGATGAAGCCGCCGGCACCGGCCAGGCGGCTGCCGAAGCGGCTGACATTGAGATTGCCCTGGGCATCGGCCTGGGCCAGGCCCAGGATGGCCAGGTCGAGCCCGCCGCCGTCGTAGAAGTCGAACTGGTAGGGCTGGTCGATCACCGCCTGGGTGTTCACGGCGGCGCCGAAGTTCAGCCCGCCGGCCGGGATGCCGCCGATCACGCCGGGCTCGGCGGTGAGCGTGATCAGGTCGATCACGCGCTCCTCGGCGGCCACCGCGGCCACGCCCTCGGGCATGCCGATGCCCAGGTTCACCACCTGGTTGGGGCGCAGCTCCAGCGCGGCGCGGCGGGCGATGATGCGACGGGGGTGCGGCACCGGCCGGGCGCCGTGGTGCAGCGCATCGGGCAGCGGTGCCGGCGGCGGCGCCAGCCGCGCCAGCACCTCGGCGGCGGGCAGGCGGATCTCGCCGGCAAAGGCCGGGCTGTAGGGCTCGGCAAAGGTCTGCTGGTGGTACTCGGGCCGTTCGGCCACCACCACGCAATCGACCAGCACGCCGGGGATCTTGACCTGGCGCGGCGGCAGCGAATGCGCCTCGGCCAGTCGCTCGACCTGCACGATCACGATGCCGCCTGAGTTGCGCGCCGCCATCGCGATGGCCAGGGCCTCGAGCGTGAGCGCCTCGCGCTCCATCGTGATGTTGCCGTCGGTGTCGGCGGTGGTGCCGCGGATGAAGGCCACGTCGATCGGGAAGGCCTTGTAGAACAGGTACTCCTCGCCATCGAATTCCAGCAGGCGCACGCGCTGCTCGGTGCTGTGCGCGTTGATCGCGCCGCCACCGTGGCGCGGATCGACAAAGGTGCCCAGCCCCACCTTGCTGAGGTGGCCGGGCCGGCCGGCGGCGATGTCGCGGAACAGGTGCGAGATCACGCCCTGCGGCAGGTTCCAGCCCTGGGCCTGGCCGCTGGTGGCCAGCTTCTGCAGCGCCGGCACCAGGCCCCAGTGGCCGCCGATCACACGGCCCACCAGGCCGGCATGGCCCAGGTGGTTGAGGCCGCGGTGGGCACCGTCGCCCTGGCCGGCGGCATACACCAGGCCCAGATCGCGCGGCGTGCCGGTGGCCAGGAAGCGCGCTTCCAGCGCCACCGCCAGGTTCTCGGGGAAGCCGATGCCCACGAAGCCACCGGTGGCCAGCATGTCGCCATCGGCCAGCAGGGCCACGGCCTCGGCGGCGCTCACCACCTTGCCGCGCGGGCGGCCGCGCAGCGCGGACATGCGTTCATGGGCGTGGGACAGCTGGGCGGGCATGGCGCGGGCTCCGGATGGCGGCGGAGCCCCGATCTTCGCGCGGACGCCCCCCTGCGGCACAGGTCATGCGCCGCCAGAGCCCCGCCGCTGCTCAGGCGCGCGGCAGGATGAACGGCCGCAACACGCTGCGCAGCACCTCCACCAGCATGGCGTGCTCGATGTGCTGGCTGTGGCGAAAGCGCAGCGTGCGCGGATCGGGGCCGCGCAGCACGCGTGTCGGTGCGCGGCGCGGGCCGCCCGCCGCGTGCACCAGCTGCAGCTGGGTGGACAGGCGGTGCGGCGTGAGCGACAGGAACGGCCGCCCGTTGTTCAAGTACAGCAGGTTGCCCCACTTGAGGCTGGGCACCAGCAGCGGCGCGGCGGCCATCACCGCGTCATGCACGGCGCGCGTGGTGGCGGCCTGGCGCGGGGGCATCAGCTCGAGCCAGGCATCGAGCAGCGGCTCGGGCAGCACCAGCGGATGCGCACGGGCACCGGCAGGCAGCGTGGCACGGCGCGGGGTGGCGCGCATGTCCATCAGGCGCTCCTGCCGGTAGCCAGCGGGGATCGGTGCGCGCGCGCCATGCCGGGCCTCAGTGCTGTGACCAGCCCTGGTACTGCTCGAACAGGCGCAGCGCCAGCGCACGCAGCGCCTCGTCACCCAGGGCATGGGCGGCGGCCAGGCATTGCTGCGCATAGCGCCGGTCATAGCGCATGCGCTGCGGGCCCACCACCAGACCCGCAGCCCGGGCGCCCGCGGCAAACTGCGCCAGCAGGCTGCGGCTCAGGCACGCGCCGGGCACCAGCGCGGGCACCACGCCGCCCACCAGCCAGTCGGCTGGCAGCGGCGGGTATTCGGTCACCTCGGGTACGGGGATCATCGCGGCGCCTCCTGGATTGGGGTTGCCAGCGATGATGGGCCCGCGCCACCAGGCCGAAAGCACGAGAAGCGGGGCGAAAGCGCCCCGTTCCTGCCGGCGCCTAAGCCTGGCGCGCGGCGCGGCGCCGCCAGGCCAGCAGGGCCAGCGCGCCGCCCAGCCACAGCGGCACGCTGGCCGGCTCGGGCACGGCGCTGACCTCGAAGTGGAAGGTGGCGCGCGTGACGCCGTTGCCGCCCACGCCGGTGAAGCCGTAGGTCTGGCCCTGGTTCAGGTAGCCGTCCCAGGGCGACCTGGCGGTGCTGGTGAGGTCCCAGCGGTGGTCTTCGTACAGGCTGCCGTCGGCCTTGTGGAAGCTGAGCACCGCGCTGTCCATCTTCACCGTGCGGCTGAGCTGCAGCGGCTGGCTGTTGTAGCCCACGTTGACCCAGACGGTCTCACCCGGCACCGAGAACAGGTCGGTGTTGGCGTACATGCTGATCTCGATGGCCCAGCGGCCGCCGCCCAGATCCTCCTCCTGCTCGTGCAGGCCGAAATGCAGCTGCGTGCCGTTGAGCCAGGTGATGACGAAGCCCTCGTCGATGCCGTCGAAACGCAGGTTGGCATGCGACCAGCCGGTCTCGCTGCCGCGGAAGAAGAACTGGTAGCTGCTGTCAGGCACCACCAGGGCTTCGGCCTGCACCGCGGCGGGCACGGCCAGGGCCATGACGGCCGCCAGGGCCAGGATCGGACGGCACGATGACTTGGGCATGCGATGGGTCTCCGGTTAATTTGACGACGTTGTGCGTCAGATTCTGCGGAGACGGTGCCACGGCGTCCATGCCATGCCCCCGCGAGCCAGGGGGATGTCTTGGTAACAAGGTGTCAGGCCCGCGACGGCGGGCACCGGCGGGCGGCGCTCAGGTCTTGGGCAGCGTGACGCCGCGCTGGCCCTGGTACTTGCCGCCGCGGTCCTTGTAGCTGGTCTCGCAGACCTCGTCGCTCTCGAAGAACAGCACCTGGGCGCAGCCCTCGCCGGCATAGATCTTGGCCGGCAGCGGCGTGGTGTTGCTGAACTCCAGCGTCACATAGCCTTCCCACTCGGGCTCGAAGGGCGTGACGTTGACGATGATGCCGCAGCGCGCATAGGTGCTCTTGCCCAGGCAGATGGTGAGCACATTGCGCGGGATGCGGAAGTACTCCACCGTGCGCGCCAGCGCAAAGCTGTTGGGCG
>CAYPDO010000129.1:1372-9653 GCA_964409495.1 uncultured Bordetella sp. | reverse complement strand
GCCGGGGCCATCCAGTTGTTGGTGGGGCCGGCGTCTTCGGGGCGCTCGCTGCAGATGAAGGTGCGGTCTTCCACGCGCGCCACGTCGCTGGCGTCGCTGCGCGCCAGGAAGCTGTTGGGGCGCAGCTCGGGGTTGAGCTTGACGAAGGTGCCGGCGTCCACCAGCTGCTTGCACAGGCGGTCGTATTCTTCCTGGCTGCCGTCGCACCAGTACACGTCCTGGGCTTCGGTGAGGGCGGCGATCTCGGCCACCCAGGCCACCAGGCGGGCGTGCTTCACATGGGCGGGAACGTTCAGGCGCAGGCCTTCCATCACGGGCTGGTTCACGGGGGCTCCAATCATGGTCAAGATAAAAAACAGGGTTGAACCAGCCCCGCCAGACGCGCCATGCGGCGCGCGAGGCTCGTTCAACACCGCGTGTGGAGGGTGATCCGCTGGCCGGGATCCGGCCCGCAAGAATGGATCCGACGGGTTACATCGGAGGACACGCGCCCGCCCTGGGATCACAGGGCTCAGGCATTGTCAAACCAGTGTAATAGGCAGGTAACTACCGGGCCCCCGGGGGTATGCAAATCCTGCATGGGGCTATGCCCCACCGAGCGTGCGACTTTCACGCCTCTTACCATTTGCTGCCCCGCAGTCCGTGGACACCCCGCTGTCCGCCCCTGAAAGCACGTCATGAAGGTTCTCAGCGTCAACGTCGCCCGCATCGAAACCCGCCTGATCGATGGCCGGCGCGTGGCCACCGCCATCGGCAAGCGCGCGGTGCAGGGTGCGGTGGGCGTGCTGCCGCTGGGCCTGGAGGGCGACGAACAGGCCGATCCCAGCGTGCACGGCGGCATCAGCAAGGCCGTGTATGCCTACCCGGCCGAGCGCTATGGCTTCTGGCAGGGCGTGCGTGCGCAGGCCCGCGCCGGCGCACCCGACGAGGCGCTGCCGCCCGGCTTTCTGGGCGAGAACCTCACCATAGAGGGCCTGGACGAGGCACAGTGCTTCATCGGCGACCGCTGGCAGCTGCCCGGCTGCGTGCTGGCCATCAGCGAGCCGCGCCAGCCCTGTTTCAAGTTCAACGCGGTGATGGGCTTCAACCAGGCCAGCAAGCTGATGGCGCAGTCGGGCTGGTGCGGCAGCTACCTGGCGGTGATCGAACCGGGCCTGGTGCAGGCTGGCGACGAGATCACGGTGATTCCCGGCCCGCGCGAGGTGGCGATCCGCGAGCTGTTCATGGCGAAGATGAAGAAGAAGCAGCACCTGTGAGCGCCAGGCGGCGCGCCTGGCGCCGCCACAGCGGCCCGGTGAGCACCAGCACCGCCACGTAGCGCAGCACGTGGAAGGCCGTGACCACCGGCACGCCCAGGCCCAGCACGCTGGCGGTGATGGCCATCTCGGCAATGCCGCCCGGCGAGGTGGCCAGCACCAGCGTGGCCGGATGCAGGCCCAGCACCGTGGCCAGTGCCCAGGCGAACAGCGCCGACACCACGATCATGCCCAGCGTGCCCACGGCCACCGCGCCGAGCCAGCGCGGCGCCGCGCGCACGAAGTCGGGTGCGAAGCGGCTGCCCAGCATCACGCCGATGGCCAGCTGGCCGGCGTTCACCAGGCTGCCGGGCATGGCCGACCAGGCCTGGCCGCCGGCCGTGAGCGCTGCCGACACAGCCAACGCCCCCAGCACCCAGGGATTGGGCGTGCCCAGGCGCTGCAGGGTCAGCGCACCCGCCGCGGTGCTGGCCAGCAGCGCTGCCAGGCCCAGCGGCTGCACCTGGCGCGCGGCCAGCACCGAGGGATCGGCGCCGTGCACGTCCAGCGCCTGCAGGGCCAGCGGGATCAGCAGCACGACGATGATCACGCGCAGCGAATGCGCGGCGGCCACGCGGTCGACACGGCCGTGGTGGCGCTCAGCCAGGATGGCCATCTCCGAGGCACCGCCGATGCCTGCCGCGAAGTACGCGCTCACGTGATCGACGGCCTCGGGCCCGCCGGCCACCTGCTGGCGCCACACCAGGAAGCGGTAGAAGCCGTGGCCCAGCAGCAGCGCCCACAGCACGCCCAGCGCAATGGCCGGGGCCAGCCGCACCACCACCGCCAGCACCGGCGGCGTGAAGTACAGGCCCAGCGTCGTGCCCAGCCACCACAGGCCGGCATTGCGCAGCCGCACCGAGGCGCGCAGCGGCCAGCCGGCCATGCAGCCGGCAGCGGTGGCCAGCAGCGGGCCGATCAGCCAGGGCAGCGGCACGCGCAGCGCGGCAGCGGCGGCACCCGCCGCGCCGGCCAGCGCCAGCGTGGCGGCCAGTTGCACCGCCGGCGGTGCGCCGGCCAGCCGCATCAGGCGGTGGCCTGGGCGGCCCGGGCCTGCG
Source organism: uncultured Bordetella sp. (assembly GCA_964409495.1). GTDB lineage: Bacteria > Pseudomonadota > Gammaproteobacteria > Burkholderiales > Burkholderiaceae_C > Pseudaquabacterium. Next base: position 7,300 of record CAYPDO010000129.1, on the reverse strand, counting down.
CGAGCGTGGGGTAGTCGGTGTAGCCGGTGGCGTTGCTCAGGTACACGGTGCCGGGGTTGATCGGCGCCAGCGGCGCGTCTTCACGCAGGCGCAGGCCCAGGTCGGGGTTGCTGATGAACGGGCGACCGAAGGCCACCGCATCGGCGCCGCCCGAGGCCACCACGTCAAGCGCCATCTGGCGCGTGTAGCCGTTGTTCACCATCCACGGGCCGCCGAAGGCCGCACGCATCGCCGCGTAGTCGAAAGGCTTCACGCCCTGCTCGCTGAGATCGCGCGGGCCGCCGGTGGCGCCTTCCACCACCTCCAGGAAGGCCAGCTTCAGCGGCGCCAGCTGGGCCGCCACGTAGGTGTAGAGCGCCTGGGCGTCGCTGTCCTGCGGCGCGGCGTTGGCCGGGGTGATGGGCGACAGCCGCAGCGCGGTGCGGCCGGCGCCGATTTCATCGGCCACCGCGCGCATCACCTCCAGCAGCAGGCGGGCGCGGTTCTCGATCGGGCCGCCATAGGCATCGGCGCGGTCGTTGATGCTGTCACGCAGGAACTGCTCGAGCAGGTAGCCGTTGGCGCCATGCACCTGCACGCCGTCGAAGCCGGCCGTGATGGCATTGCGCGCCGCCTGGCGGTAGGCGGCGATGACGCCTGGCACCTCGTCCAGGCGCAGCGGGCGCGGCTGGGCAGCCAGCTTGGCGCCTTCCGAGGTGCGGGTCTTGACGCCCTCGGCCACCTTGTTGCTGGACGACACCGGCGCCGCGCCGCCCGGCTGCAGCAGGTTGTGCGAGATGCGGCCCACATGCCACAGCTGGGCGATGATCTTGCCGCCGGCGGCATGCACCGCGGCCGTCACCGGCTGCCAGGCGGCGGTCTGCTCGGGCGTGTAGAGCCCTGGCGTGTCGATGTAGCCGCGGCCCTCGGGGCAGACCTGGATGGCCTCGCTGATGATCAGTGCGGCGCCGGTGGCCGGGTTGGCGCGCTGGGCGTAGTACTCGCGCATCAGGTCGTTGGCCAGTTCGCCGGGCGCGCGGGTGCGCGTCAGCGGCGACATGACGACGCGGGTGGCCAGCGACAGGTCGCCGAGCTGGATGGGGTCGAAAAGTGTTGGCATGGCCGCCAGCGTAACCGCGCCGCCGATGCCCCCGCTGTCACCCCGGCGCCGCAGGTTCTGGCAGGGCCTGCCTGCGCCTCCCCCCTGAACCGGTGACGCGCATGCCGGCCAAGGCGTCGGCCTTGACGCGCAGTCGACATGGCCGGGTGGGATGATCGAAAGCAGCAAACCCGCGAAAAGCTGCGCAATCCGCAGGTGAGCATCCGCACAAGTCCGGCCCGCGCCGGCCGACACTCGGCGCCAAACAACATCCGTGTTGTGCGGCCAATCCGGCGTCTTCCGCTCGTCTTCTGCACCGCTCCATGCCCCAGTTGTCCCCTGCCGCGGTGCGGCGTGTTGCCCCGTTCGTCGTGTTCATGCTGCTGCTGGCCCTGCGCGGCCTGGCGCCGGCCGATGGCGGCTGGGGCATCGACAGCCGCTGGCTGTATGCGCTGAACCTGCTGCTGGTGGGCGGCCTGCTGATGTTCTGGCGGCGCGAGTACGGCGAGCTGGGCCGGCAGACGCTGCCTGATCTGCGCCAGATGCTGCTGTCGGTGGTGGTGGGGCTGCTGGTGTTCGTGGCCTGGATCCACCTGGACGCGCCGTGGATGCAGATCGGCCAGCCCACGGCCGCCTTCGTGCCGCTGGACGCCGCCGGCCGGCTCGACTGGCCGCTGATCGTGGTGCGCTGGCTGGGCGCGGCGCTGCTGGTGCCGGTGATGGAAGAGCTGTTCTGGCGCTCGTTCCTGATGCGCTGGCTGCAGCAGCCGGTGTTCGAAGGCCTTGATCCGCAGGCCACCGGCGCGCGCGCGGTGCTGCTGTCGACCTTCGTGTTCATGCTGGCGCACCCGCTGTGGCTGGCCGCCATCGTGGCCGGCCTGGCCTACGCGCTGCTGTACCGCGCCACCGGCCGGCTGTGGACGGCGGTGATCGCCCATGCCGTGACCAACGGCGCGCTGGGCATCTGGGTGGTGGCCTCGGGCCAGTGGCAGTTCTGGTGACGCTGCCGATCCGCGGCCAGGTCGCGGATCGGCCTCAGCCGCTCAGCGCGCGTCGCGGCGCACCCGGCGCATGGCCAGGGCCGCCAACCCGGCCAGCAGCATGGCCAGGCTGCCGGGCTCAGGCACGGCCGGCACGTCCACGGTCAGCGGCGACTGCAGCACGTTCACGGCACCGCTGCGCGTGAAGCTGACACCGGTGACGAAGGCCAGCGGATCGGCCGGATCGAGCGCGGCGCTGGTTTCGATGCCGCGGATCGAGAACCGGGTGGTCGGCTCGCCGAAGCTGTAGGTCTCGCCCGCCTGCAGCACCACGCCCGCGTCAACAAAGGCGCTGCCGTTCCACAGGTAAAGCGCATAGACGCCATCGCCCACCTCGCTGGCCACGGTGACCGAGGCGAACGACTGGCTCGCGTCGCTGCTGCTGAGCTGGTAGTCGTAGCCCACGGCCACCAGCGGATCGATGAAGTACTGCGTGTTGGCCTGGACGTTGAAGTCGAAGCTGTAGCCGGTGTCCACGGTGACCGGCAGCAGCGGGTTGTCGGGCGTGTTGCCTGGCGTGAAGCCGTTGCGCACCGCAAAGCTCCACAGGCCCGGCGTGCTGGCGGACACGTTGCTGGTGTTCACCAGCTCCAGCACCTCGGCCGTGCCCGAGCCCGGCAGGGTCAGGAAGTTCACGCCGTCGCCGGCGTCGTAGCCGGCGCGGGCCGGCGTGCCGCCCAGGCCGTCGGCGCCGCCGGAGGCGTCGCCAGTGGTCCACTGCAGCTGCCGGTAGCGGAACTCGATGTCGAAGTCGCCAGCGCCGCTGTCCGCGCGGCTGCGCAGCACCAGCTGGAAGCTGTTGGTCAGGTCGGTGCGCTGGGAGAAGTAGCCCACCTGGTCCCAGGTGACCACCAGGGTGCGGGCGTTGGGGGTGCCCACGTACACGTTGTTCGGCCCGGCATAGGGGGTGGTGGCCAGGGCCGCCAGCGCGGCGGCGCCGGCCAGCGAGGGCGGCACGCCATCCCCGCCGCCGCTGTCCGCCACCGAGGTGTCCACATCGGCCCACCACGGGGCGATCATGGCCTGCCGCAGATCGCGCGGCAGCGGAAACACCTCGGGCGTGAAATTGCCCAGGGCCGAGCTGAAGGTGATGTTGCCGTTGTTGTTGACGTAGAAGCTGCTGTAGCGAATGCCGTAGAAGTTCACCTCGAAGGGCAGGTTGAGCAGGCTGCTCGACTCGTCGTCGTTGGGCGTCAGCGCCAGCTCGCCATACACGCCGTCGGCGCCAAATCCTGACAGCAACTCGGCGGCCTGGCCGGGTGCCAGGGCCTGACAGCCCAGCGCAGCGGCCAGCGCGAGGGGACGGAGCAGGCGCCAGCGCGCCTGGAACTGGGGTGATTGCATGGGGCCTCCCTGATCTGCGCGGACTCGCGCGTGGCGGTGGGTTCCCGGCGCGCATCGCGGCGCGTCCAGGTGCAGCCGATGATAGGAACACAGCCCTGGCCAACGGCCGCCGGCGTCGGCCGCCGCCCCGGCAAATCTGGGGTTTGGCGGCCAAGCATCACACCGATTCGGGGGGGGGGTCAGCCGCGCTGCCAGCGCGCCCAGCGCCCCCACTGCAGGCGCACCAGGCGCTTGAGCGCGCGGCCGGTGCGCCAGGCCCAGGAGGCGCGCACGCGGGTCAGCAAGCCGGCCTTCCACGCGCTCCAGCGCGCGTAGAGCGCGGCAAACCAGGGCAGCTGCAGCAGCGCCGGGCGGGTCAGCGTGAACAGGCGCGCCAGCACCGCGGTGCCGACCAGCTTGGCCAGCACGATGACGGCCAGGCCCAGCAGCCGCTTGCCGTGGGCGATCAGGCCCAGCGCCAGCAGCTTGACCGGCAGCAGCAGCAGCGCCGGCAGCGCAAACACCGCCAGCGCCGCCAGCGGGGGCAGCCGGGTGATGGCCGCCTCCAGCTGGCGCAACAGCGGCAGCCGGCCCAGCCGGGCGAGCGCGCGCTGCAGCGGCTCCCAGCCCCATTCCTCGAACAGGATCAGCAGGGCCAGCAGCACGCCGCCCAGGCGGCGCAGCAGTTGCATCAGCAAGCGCAGCGGGCCGCCGCGCCGCTGGGGCCGGGGTGTGGCGGTGCTCAGGGCCGGCGGGCGGGGTGGAGGCGACGGGTCGGCGGGCATGGGCGCATGATCGGCGCCCGCGCCCGCCGGTCAAGCCCGGCGCGACGGCTCAGCCGCCGCTGCCGACAGACGGCGCCACCGCCGGCATGGCCTGCAGCGCCAGGGCCAGCGCCTGCAGCCAGGCCAGCAGTCGTTCACCCTGCAGAAAGCCACGGCTGTCGGCATCGGCGGCGCCGCGCGGCACATCGGTGCGCGCCGCCAGGGTGTCGAACAGCGCAGCCTCCAGGCTGTCCTGGGCCACCAGCAGCAGCCACTGCTGACCCGCCACGCCCTCGGCCGCGGCGCCCGGTCTGCCCGGCGGCAGCAGCGCGGCGCGGCGGGCGCGCCAGGGCACGCCCACCTGCAGCACGGCATCGGGCGCCACGCTGACCGGCGCGCCGCCGGCCAGCAGCGAGATGCCGTCGCGGGCCAGGCCGCGCGCCTGCAGCATGGCGTCAAGCTGCGCGGCATCGGCCGCGGTCTCGCACAACAGCGCCACCTGCAGCGGCGCGGCGGCCTCGGCACCGGGCGCCCAGGCCTGCAGCTGATCGGCCACAGCCTGCACCACGGCCTCGGCCAGCGGGCTGGTCTCGACCGCCGGATCGGCGCGGTGGCAGGCGGCCAGCGCGGCGCGCAGCGTGGTGGCCAGGCGCCACTGGTCGGTGTCCGACAGATAGCCGCTGGCCTGCCAGCCGGCCAGCACGCGGCGCAGCGTGGCCACGTGGCGCTCGTGTGCCTCGCGCTGGGCCGGGGCCAGCGGCACGATGCGCTCGCTGTAGACCAGCGGCGGCAGCTGCTCGGCCACCTCGGCGCGCTGGCGTTGCAGCACGCTGCGCGACAGCGCATCGGAGACGCGCTCGACGCCGGCGTCGTCCAGCGTGGCGCGGCCCTCACGCGCGGCCTGCACCTCGCGCAATGCGGCGAAGGCGCCCAGGCGGTCATGGTCGAGCCAGGCCACCAGCTGCTCCAGCAGTGCGGGCTGGTCGTCCAGCGGCGCGCCGCACAGCACCAGGGCCTGCGGTGCCAGGGCCAGCGCGGCCCAGTCGTCCGCGTCGAGGTTCAGACGCTGCGGCTCGTCGACGATCACCAGCTCGGGCGCCCAGTGCGCCAGGTGGGCGGCATCGCTGGACAGGGCCTCGGGCGCCAGGATGCGCACCTCGGCGTCCTGCGACCACGCGGCCTGGCGCTGGTGCAGGCCGCCTTCCATCACCTGCGCCGGCTGGCCGGCAAAGCGCCGCCAGGCGCGCTGCCAGGCCAGGCGCTCGCCAGCGCCGCTGATCACCGCCACGCGGCGCACGCCGAAGTGCCGGCGCCACAGCTGCGCCGCGGCGATGGCCATCACGCTCTTGCCCAGGCCGCGCTCGTCGGCCAGCAGGCCGCGGCCGGCCACCACGGCCCACAGCGCGCCTTCGGCCTGGAAGACAGGCAGCGGCGCGGCCAGCAGCTGGCGCAGCGCCGGGCTGGCCGGGCCCTCGGGGTAGGCGGCCTGCAGCACACCGGCGCGGGTGCGCGCATCGCGGCGCGCGGCCAGCTGGGCCCATACAGCGGGATCGATGTCGACGCGGTGGCCTTCTTCGGCGGCCTGGCGCAGCAGGCGCGGCAGGCTGTCGTCGTCGCTGTCGGGCAGGTGGCCGTCGGTGCCCAGGCGTTCCAGCGCGGCATGGAACAGCGCGTCGCTGGCGCCATGGCCGGTGTGCCAGACGATCAGGCGCTGGTCGCCGTC
>CAYPDO010000129.1:0-1272 GCA_964409495.1 uncultured Bordetella sp. | reverse complement strand
CGCCGGCTCCGCCACGGGGGCGGCGGCTGCCGTGGCGGCTGCGCCCTTGCGCGGGCTGCGCTTTCGTGCAGGGCTTGGACGAGGGGCTTCGGCCTCGGCTTCGATGGGGGCTTCGACGGCCAGGTCAGCTGCAGCAGCAGCGGGCACGGCCTCAGCCTCGGCCGGCGTGACGGCGGGCTCGTCAGCCGCCGCCTGGCGCGCGGATTTCTTGGCAGCCGCCTTCTTGACAGCCGTCTTCTTGGCAGGCGTCTTCCTGGCGGCGGTCGGCTTTGCGGCGGTTTTTGCGGCCGCCTTCTTGGCCGCCGGCTTGCGCGCGGCCGGCTGGGCCTCGGGCTCGGCAGGGGCCTGCGCAGGCGTGGGCGCCACGGTGGCCTCGGCCACGGCCGGTGCTGCCGCCTGGCCGGCGGTGCGGGCAGCGGTCTTGGCCGCCGTCTTTGCGGTGGGTTTGGCGGCGGGTTCGGCGGCGGACTTGGCGGCCTTCTTGCGCGCCGGCGCGGCGGGCGTGGCCTCGGCAGCCACGGCAGGGGCGGCAGCTGGCTCGGCGGCCTGGGGCCTGGTGGCCGCGCGCGCAGCCGTCTTGCGGGCCGGCTTGGCCGGGGCGGGGGGCGTGGCTGCTGCGGGCGCGCTGGCGGAGGCGTCGCTCACCGGGGCCGCAGCGGCGGGCGCGGCGGCGGTGTCGGTGGCGGTTGCGCCGGCGCGGCGCCGGGGAGTCCGGGGTTGGGCAGGGGTGGTCGCCATGGGGCGTGGGTGTCTTGTCTCGGGCAGGCGACCTTCGGTCGGGCCGCCCGCAGTGTCGGGTGGAAGAATGTCCGCCGTGCGGCTGGCTAGACGCCGCGGGCCCGGTCGGACAGAAATTGCGCGCGGAAGGCGGCAAAGCGGCCTTCGTCGAGCGCTGCGCGCACCTCGCGCATCAGGTTCAGGTAGTAGTGCAGATTGTGGATGCTGGCCAGCATCGGGAACAGCATCTCGCCGCAACGGTCGAGGTGGTGCAGGTAGGCGCGGCTGAAGCCCCCGCTGCCCGCCTGCCCGGCGCAGGCCACGCAGCCGCAGGTGGGGTCGATCGGGCCCGGGTCGGTCTTGTGGCGCGCGTTGCGGATCTTCAGGTCGCCGAAGCGCGTGAACAGGTGGCCGTTGCGCGCGTTGCGGGTGGGCATCACGCAGTCGAACATGTCCACGCCGCAGGCCACGCCCTCGACCAGGTCTTCGGGCGTGCCCACCCCCATCAGGTAGCGCGGCTTGTGGGCCGGCAGGCGGTGGGGGGTGTGCGCCATG
>CAYPDO010000128.1:0-9673 GCA_964409495.1 uncultured Bordetella sp. | reverse complement strand
GCTTGGTGTCCTCGGCGGCGTAGCGGCCCGGGAGCACGATCTTGTCGGCCAGCAGCGTGGCGGCCTGCGGCAGGCCCCAGCACTGTCCGTGGAACATGGGCGTGATGAGCATGACGCAGTCGTCCAGCGTCATGCCCATGTTGGTGGCCATGCCCGTGGAGTGCAGGTAGATGCCGCGGTGCGAGTAGTACACGCCCTTGGGCCGGCCCGTGGTGCCGGTGGTGTAGCAGGCGCTGTAGGCCGAGGTTTCGTCGATCTCGGGCCAGTCGATCCTGGTGTCGGCGGCGGCCAGCAGGTCTTCGTAGTGCAGCAGCGGTTTCAGCGTGGTCTTGATTTGGTCCAGCGGCTTGTCGGTCATGACGATCCAGCCCTTGATCTGGGGCGAGTTCGCCGCTACGGATTCGGCGATGGGCAGCAAGGACTCGTCCACGCAAACGTAGGACACGCTGCTGTGGCCGACCACGTAGCCCAGGTCCTCGGGGCCCAAGCGCAGGTTCATCTGCAGCATGACCGCGCCCAGGCCGGGAATGGACCAGTACAGCTCGAAGTGGCGCCGGCTGTTCCAGTCCAGCACACCGACGCGGTCGCCCGGCTCGACGCCAAGCGCGCGCAGCGCATTGGCGCTGCGGCAGACGCGGGCGTAGCAGTCGGCATAGGTGTAGCGGTCCCAGCCGCCATCGGGTGTGCGATAGACGATCTCCTGGTCTCCGTGCGTGCGCGCGGCGTGCCGGATCAGCGTCGTGGTGTTGAGCTGGCGCTCGTTGCCCGTGGTGGACGGGCAGCCGCGAATGGGCTTGGCGGGCTGGACGGTGTTGGTCATTTTCTGGTCTCCTGAGTGGTTGCGCCGAGTGCCTGGAACCGCGGGGCCGGGGTCGCTTCGATGGCACCAGAGGACGTGGACTGGTAGATGCCCCGTGCCGCGTTGTGCGGATGCCGCACCGCCTCGGCCAGGCTGAGCACGGGCGCAAAGCAAGCGTCGCTGCCTTCGAGCAGTTCGCACCAGTGCGCCCGGGGCTGGCTGCCGATGAGGGCCGCGATGCGCGCCTTCAGTGCTGGCCACGTCGCCGTCTCGTACTGGTCGGCAGGGTCCACGTCCGCCAGGCCCAGCTTCGACAGCAGCAGCGCGTGGAACGCGGGCTCTACCGCCGCGAGGCTGATAAAGCCGCCGTCGGCGCAGGCGTACACGTCATAGAACGGCGAATCGTGGAACGGGCTCGGCTCCGCGCCGTCGATCTGCCCATTGGCGCGAATCCAGTGCACCAGCGTGCCGAGCATGGCCACGATGTCGACGATGGCCGCGTCCACGACCCGGCCGCGACCGGTGGCGCGCGCATCGACCAGCGCGCAGGCGACGCCGAAGGCCATGCCCAGCGCCCCGGCCGCATCCCCGAGCACCGAGGGCGGCACGATGGGCGCTTGCCCCCTGCGCGCCGACAGCGACAGCAGGCCCGTCAACGCAACGTAGTTCAGGTCGTGGCCGGCGGCCTGGGCGAGCGGGCCGTCCTGGCCCCAGCCCGTCATCCGGCCGTAGACCAGCCGGGGGTTGCGCGCTGCGCAATCGACGGGGCCGAGCCCCAGCCGTTCCATCACACCCGGGCGATAGCCCTCGATCAGGGCGTCGGCCTGGGCGATCAGCGCCAGGGCGTGCGCCTTGCCGTCGGGCGACTTCAGGTCGATGACCTCGACCATCTTGCCGCGGTGCAGCGGATTCTTCGCCGCTCCGCCCAGCCGCTGCGCCCCAGCGGGCTGCTCGGCCCGTGTCAGCGCGACCACCTCGGCACCCATGTCGGCCAGCATCATGGCTGCCAGCGGGCCTGGCCCGATGCCCTCGAACTCAACCACGCGGATGCCGTGCAGCGGCAGCTGCAGCGTGGGCGACGTGTGGGGCGCGTTCATAGCTTCCTCGAGATCAGTTCCTTCATGACCTCGTTGGCACCGCCGTAGATCTTCTGCACGCGCGAGGCGGCGTACAGGCGCGCGATCGGATACTCAGCCATGAAGCCGTAGCCGCCGAACAACTGCAGGCACTCGTCGGTGACGCGGCACTGCTGCTCGGTGCACCACCACTTGGCCATGTACGCGGCTTCGTCGTCGAGGGTGCCGTCCAGCAGCCGCTGGGTGCAGTCGTTGACGAAAGTGCGCACCACGTGGGCGATGGTGGCCAGCTCGGCCAGCTTGTGGCGCGTTGTCTGCATGTCGAACAGCGGGGCGCCGAAGATCTTGCGCTCCTTCGTGTATTCGATGGTCAGCTCCAGTGCCCGGTCGATGACGGCCGCCGCCGGCACGGCGATGAGCATGCGTTCATAGGGCAGCTGACCCATCAGTTGCTTGAAGCCCTGGCCTTCGACGCCACCCAGCAGGTGGTCGGCCGGCACACGCACGCCGTCAAAGAAGAGTTCGGCCGTGTCCGAGGCCGGCATGCCGATCTTCTCGAGCAGGCGGCCCACGCGAAACCCGGGCAGGTTCTCGGTTTCCAGCACGATCAGCGACAGCCCGCGGCTGCCCGCTTCGCCGGTGCGTGCGACCACGATCAGGAGATTGCAGGTGAAGCCGTTGGTGATGAAGGTCTTGGCGCCATCGATCACGTAGTGGTCGCCGTCGCGGCGCGCGCGCGTGGCGATGGCCTTGAGGTCGGTGCCGCAGCCGGGCTCGGTCATCGCGATGCCCGCCAGCATCTCGCCGCTGGCCAGCTTGGGCAGCCAGCGCTGCTTCTGTTGCTCGGTGCCGTAGTCCATGATGTAGTGCGAGGCGATGCTGTGCACCGTCGCGTTGTTGGGCATTTCGGCTTGGGTCAGCTCGTCCTGCACCACCAGCTGATAGGCGAGGCTGGCCCCGGCGCCGCCATAGGCCTCGGGCATTTCGGGCAGCAGGAAGCCGAGCTCACCGAAGGGGCGCCAGGTGTCGCGCGGGACATAGCCCTGCTCGCGCCAGCCGGGTAGCTTTGGCGCCATCTCGGCAGCGATGTAGCGGCGAACCTGGTCGCGAAAGGCTTGGATGTCGCTGTCCATCCAAGGATGGCGGTGCAGTTGTGGCAGCATGAGGGTGCTTCCTCAGATGCCGGCCACAAGAGAGGCGCTTCGGATCATTCGCTTGTCTCCTGTTGATGGGGCCGAGTCAATTGGCTCGTGTGCTCAGGGTCTGGGTCGAATCGTATGAACCAGACCCTGGGATGGCGATGGCAGATCGCCCCGATGAGCTGACAAACGACCTCTGATTCCTGACCATGCTGCGACCCGTCGTCACCGTCCCGATCTTTGCCGTGCATGGCCTGCTGGACGGCGCACGCGACAAAGGGCTGGCCACCGACGCGTGGCTGAGCACCGTCCTGGGGCGGGCCTGCATCGCCGAATCGTTGCTGCATTTGGAGCAGTCGCGCGTGACCGTCGCGCAATACATCGCGCTCTTCAGTGCCGTGAAGGACAGCCTGGACGACGAATGCCTCGGCTATCTGCGCGGCAGGCCGTTGCGCTGCGGCAGCTTTGCACTGATGGCTCGTTCCACGCTCGGCGCGCGAACGCTGGCAGCGGCATTGCGACGGGTGAGCGAGTCCTTCGTGCTGCTGCAGGACGATGTGGCGCTCTTGCCGGTCTCCGAGGGTTCACTGTGCGGCGCCGCCCTGGAGATGCGCCGTGACCGGGGCGAGCATGCCGACTTCCTGCACGGATTGCTGCTACGCGTCTTCTGGCGCCTGCTGGTGTGGTTGCACGGCGGCCGCCTGGTGCCCGAGGGTTTCGACTTTGCCTTCGAGCAGCCCCCGCATGCCGAGGGCTATTCCCGAATCTTCTCAGGCGCTCTGCGATTCGGGCAGGCCCGCTCGGTGGTCTGGTTCGAAGGCACTGCGTTCGCGCAACAGATGCGTCGTGACACGGCCGCGCTGCAGGCCTTCCTGCGCGCCACACCCGGCAATCTGGTGGGCCCCAATCTGAACGACAAAACATCAAGTGCACGCGTGCGCGCGCTGTTGCAGCAGACGTGTCCGGAGTGGCCCGATCTGGCTGTCGTCGCGCAGCGCCTGTGTATGTCGGCGAGCGCCCTGCAGCGGCATCTGGCCGTGGAGGGAAAGTCCTTCCAGTTGCTGAAGGACGAGTTGCGGCGCGACATGGCGATCGTGCGGCTGACCAGCACGGATGCCACGCTGACCGCCATTGCCGACGACCTGGGATTCGCCGACAGCACCGCATTCCAGCGCGCCTTCAAATCGTGGACTGGCAGCGCAACAGGCGTCTATCGATCGCAGACCCGCAGGACCTAGCCTGCCAAGGCAGGCCCCCCCGGCTCGGCCGGGGGAGGAATGGCTGCCTAGTGGCGTCAGAGCTGCGCGTACACCGCCTTCATCTGCGTGTACAGCTCCAGCGCCTCCTTGCCGTACTCGCGACCCCAGCCCGACTGCTTGTACCCGCCGAAAGGCATGTTGGGGTCCAGCGCCGTGTGGCAGTTGATCCACACGGTGCTGGCCTTCAGCATTGCGGCCATCTTGTGCGCCTTGCTGAGGTCGCGCGTCCAGACGCTGGCGGCCAGGCCGTAGGGTGAGTCGTTAGCGACGCGGGCGATCTCTTCGAGGTCGTCCACCGGCTGCGCGACGAGCACGGGGCCGAACATCTCCTCCGGCACCACGCGCATCTTCTCGTTGACGTCCAGCAGCACGGTCGGCTCGACGAAGTAGCCGCGGTTGCCCACCTGGCCGCCGCCGGCGGTCACGCGCGCGCCTTCGTCGCGCCCGGTCTTGATGCGCGACATGGCCATCATCGACTGACAAGTACCGGCCCAGTGCGGCGCGAGTCATCGGCCATCGGCAATCGCCGAAAGAGGCCGCTTGTCAGCCGAACGAGGCGCTTTGCCATCGCTGCTCGAAACACCGATCACTACGATCTTCTGAATGCCTTGGACACCAAGAGCGGTGCGGTGAAAGCACGCCTTTGTGTCCGCTTTTCCGGGGCCCACTCAAAAGGAGACGAACTTGCTTCAGATCGACATGCAGCAGTTGGCCGACGATGCCAGGTTCAACGGCTTTCACGTCAAGGTGCTGCTGTGGTGCCTGCTGATCCTCGTGATCGACGGCTATGACATAGCCGTCGTCGGTATCGCGCTGCCAGCCATCATGCAGCAGATGGGTGTGACCGCCGCGACCGCCGGCTTCATGGCCAGTTCGGCGCTGTTCGGCATGATGTTCGGCGCCATGGTCTTGGGCACGCTGTCCGATCGGATCGGCCGGCGCTGGGCCCTCTCCATCGGCGTCTTGCTGTTCAGCGTGTTCACTGCGGCCGCCGGCTTCACCAAGGATCCCGTCAGCTTCAGCGTGGCACGCTTCATCGCCGGCCTGGGGATCGGCGGCGTGCTGCCGGTCATCGTCGCGCAGATGGTCGAGTATTCGCCCAAGAAGATTCGCAGCCTGATGACGGCGCTGATGACCTCGGGCTACGCACTTGGCGGCATCCTGGCGGCGGTGCTGGGCAAGCAACTGATCGGCGAGTACGGCTGGCAGGTCGTGTTCATCGCGGCGGGTGCGCCGGTCCTGTTGGTTCCGTTCATCCTGAAGCTGGTGCCGGAATCGATGACCTACCTGATCTTGCGCGGCCGGGCCGACGAATTGGCCGAAGTGGCGCGCCATCTCCAGCCGCAGGTCAAGCACCCGTCGGATTCGCAGTTCATCGTGTCCAACGCCGACCGCATGGCGGGTGCGTCGGTCGCACGGCTGTTCCAAGACGGGCGGGGCCTGAGCACGGTGCTGTTCTGGATCGCCTTCTTCTCGGGCCTGTTCATGGTCTATGCGCTCAGCAGTTGGCTGACCAAGCTGATGGCGATGGCCGGCTACAGCCTGGGGTCGGCGCTGAGCTTCGTTATCGCGCTGAACGTTGGCGCCATCGTCGGTGCCGTTGGCGGCGGGTGGCTCGCCGACAAGTTCCACATCAAGTGGGTGCTGGTGGGGATGTATGCGCTGGGTGGCGTGCTGCTGTACCTGATGACGCTGCAGACCTCGACCGAGACGCGCTACCTGATCATTGGTGCGATCGGCGCCTGCACCACCGGCGCGCAACTGGTCGCCTATGCCTATTGCGGGCAGTTCTATCCGATGGCGATCCGCTCGACCGGCATTGGCATGGCCTCCGGCGTGGGGCGCCTGGGAGCGATCGCGGCGCCGCTGCTGATCGGCCAGATCGTCGCGCTGAAGCTCCCGCTGGAGCAGAACTTCCTGGCGATCGGGGCTTTCGGAATCCTCGGCGCGATCGCCCTGGCCTTCATCAAGCACGGCGGCTCGACGTCCGCGGGCCCGCAAGAGGCTGCGCGCGGGCCACGCCCGACGCAGGCGACGCCGCAAAGCGTCTGAACTTCGCTATCACGGGAATTCGCCATGTCTGTCTATACCGCGCCCTTGCGCGACATGCTGTTCACGATGAAGGAAGTCGGCGGCCTGGAGTCAATCTGCGCCCAGCCCGGCCATGAAGAGACCACGCCCGATCTGGTCGAGGCGATCCTGCAGGAAGCCGCCCACTACGCCGCTGGCGTGCTCGACCCGCTGAATCGCCACGGCGACGTGCAAGGCGCGCGCTGGCACGACGGCGAGGTGAACGCAGCCGACGGCTTTCGCGACGCCTGGACCGGCTTCTGCGAGAACGGCTGGAACGGCATGCCCGCGGCCACCGAATGGGGCGGCCAGGGCCTGCCTACGCTGGTCTCCACCGCCGTGCTGGAGATGTGGAAGTCGTCCAACCTGGCGTTCAGCCTGTGCCAGATGCTGACGCTCGGCGCGGTCGAGGCGATTGCCCACCATGGCAGCGTCGCGCTCAAGCAGCGCTTTCTCGAACCGATGGTCGCCGGCCGCTGGACCGGCACGATGAATCTCACCGAGCCGCAGGCGGGCAGCGATCTGGCCGCGCTGCGCAGCCGCGCCGTTCCCGAGGGCGATCACTACCGCGTCAGCGGCAACAAGATCTTCATCACCTGGGGCGAGCACGACATGGCCGAGAACATCGTCCACCTCGTGTTGGCGCGCCTGCCCGATGCACCGCCGGGGGTGAAGGGAATCTCGCTGTTCCTCTGTCCGAAGTTCCTGGTCAACGACGACGGCTCGCTGGGCGAACACAACGACCTGGCCTGCACGTCGATCGAGCACAAGCTGGGCATCCACGGCAGCCCCACGGCCTCGATGAGCTTCGGCGACCGCGGCGGCGCGATCGGCCATCTGGTCGGCGAGCCTAACCAGGGGTTGGCCCGCATGTTCACGATGATGAACCACGCGCGGCTGAACGTCGGGCTGGAGGGCGTGGGCATCTCCGAGCGCGCCTACCAGCGCGCACGCTCCTACGCGCTGGAGCGGGTGCAGGGCAAGCCACTGCTCAGCGGCAGCAACACCATCGCCGGCCACCCGGACGTGCGGCGCATGCTGATGGACATGAAGGCCCGCACCGAGGCCATGCGTGCTGTGGCCTATTTCTGCGCCGGCCAGATGGACCGCGCCGCCGGCCACCCCAACGCGCAGCAGCGCGAACAGGCGCTGGCCCTGGTCGGCCTGCTGACGCCGGTGGTCAAGGGCTGGTGCACTGACAGCGCGCAGGGCATCACGTCCGACGGCGTGCAGGTGCATGGCGGCATGGGCTACGTGGAGGAAACCGGCGCCTCGCAACACTTCCGCGACGCGCGCATTACGACGATCTACGAAGGCACGACGGGCATCCAGGCCAACGACCTGATCGGCCGCAAGCTGGCGCGCGAGGACGGGCGCACGCTGAAGGCGCTGCTGGGTCGCATCGACGGCGATGCGCGCCGGCTGACCGAGGCGCCCGACGCCGCACTGGCGCAGATCGGCGGCGCGCTGTCAGCTGCGGCCCGTGCGCTGGAAGAAGCGGCAGACTGGCTGCTGGCCCACGACGCGCAACCGGCGCAATGCGCGGCGGGGGCGGTGCCTTTCCTGCGGCTGGCGGGCACCGTGATCGGCGGCTGGCTGTCGGCGCGCATGGCCGAGGCCGCCACCGCGCAACTCGAGGCGGGCTCGGGCGATGCGGGATTCCTCGGCGCCAAGCGCAGCACAGCCGGCCATTACGCGGCCCACGTCCTGGTGCAGGCCCCGATGCTGCGGGACATCGTCACGGGCGGCGCCGGCAGCACGCTGGCTCTGGCAGACGACCAACTCTGAACGAGAAAAGAAAATGAACGATCAGAACGGCTACGACGTCGAGGATCTGCAACCGGGCATGAGCGGCAGCTTCTCGAAGACGATCACCGAAGCCGACATCGTGATGTTCGCCGGGGTGTCCGGCGACACCAACGCAGTGCATCTTAGTGAAGAGTTCGCCGCCACGACGCGATTCGGCGGGCGCATCGCGCACGGCCTTCTGACGGCCAGCGTGATCTCTGCTGCGGGCGCCAACCGGCTGCCGGGGCCGGGTACCGTCTACCTGGACCAGCACTGCGCTTCACGGCACTTGTCAAGCCCGGCGACACGGTTCATGCCACGTTCACCGTGGTGTCGGTGGATGCAGTCAGGGCGCGGGCGAGGCTGTCCACCATCTGCCGCGTCAAGGGCGTCGCAGTCATCGAAGGTGAGGCAACCGTGATGATGACCGCGCGTACGCAGCGTGCCGCGCTGGCGGTGTGATCTGAAAGGACTGGCTCTCATGAAAATCCTGGTTCCGGTCAAGCGTGTCGTCGACTTCAACGTCAAGGTACGAGTCAAAGCCGACGGCAGCGGCGTCGACAACGCCAACGTCAAGATGAGCATGAACCCGTTCGACGAGATCGCCGTCGAAGAGGCGGTGCGGCTCAAGGAGAAGGGTGCTGCGGCCGAGATCGTCGCGGTCTCGTGCGGCGTCACCGCGTGCCAGCAGACGCTGCGCACCGCGATGGCGATCGGTGCCGACCGCGCGATCCTCGTCGAGTCGAATGACGAACTGCAGCCGCTCGCGGTCGCGAAGCTGCTAAAAGCGCTCGTCGACCAAGAGAAGCCCGGCCTGGTGATCTGCGGCACGACTGGCGAGGCGCCGACCCTGAGCGGCGAGGAGCAGCATCGCCTGGTCCGGCTGGCGGCCCGGGTTGCGCGCGGGCGCGTGCCGGTGATCGCCGGCATCGGCACCAACTCGACCGCGCATGCGATCGAGATGACGCGCAATGCCGAAAGCGCCGGCGCGGACGCCCTGCTGGCCGTGGTGCCGTACTACAACAAGCCGCCGCAGGACGGCATGTACCGCCACTTCTGCGCCATCCACGAGGCGGCGAGCCTGCCGGTGATCCTGTACGACGTGCCGTCGCGCACCGGATGCGGGCTTGGCGTCGAGACCATCGCCCGGCTGTCGAAGCTGCCGCGCATCGTCGGCCTCAAGGACGCCACCGGCGATCTCGGCCGGCTGCCGCACATCCGGCGCCTGGTGGGGCCGCGATTCCGCCTGTTCAGCGGCGACGACGCGACGGCGCTCGGCTTCCTGGCGCAGGGTGGTGACGGCTGCATCTCGGTGACCTCGAACGTGGCGCCGGCGCTCTGCGTTCGCCTGCACGCGGCGTGGGAAGCCGGCGATATCGCCACGGCGCAGCAACACTTCCTCGATCTGGCCGACCTGACCGATGCGCTGTTCATCGAGACCAACCCGATTCCGGTGAAGTTCGCCTTGAGCCTGCTGGGGCGCATGTCGCCCAAGGTCCGCACGCCGCTGTGCGAGGTTCACGTACACCTCGGGCGGCTGCT
>CAYPDO010000127.1:0-9677 GCA_964409495.1 uncultured Bordetella sp. | reverse complement strand
TCGTACCAGCCGAGCTTGCCCACCTGCTGGGTGTGCACCCAGAACTGGTACTGCAGATCCACCTGCGCCACCGTGCCGAGCACCACGGGCGGAAAGCCCAGCAGCGCCAGCGGCAGGTAGAACAGCCAGCCCAGCAGCCAGTTGCTGCCGGTCTGGCGCAGCGCCGTGGAGAGGTTGTAGTCCTCGCTCTGGTGGTGCACCACATGCGCGGCCCACAGCACGGCCACGCGGTGGCCCAGACGGTGGTGCCAGTAGTAGGCCAGGTCGTAGAGCAGCAGCGCCGCCAGCCACACCCAGGCCGCATCGGCCGGCAAGCGCCACAGCGCCCAGCGCTCGAACACCACGATGTACAGGCCCAGGCCGCCGAAGCGGGCGATCACGCCGGCCAGCTGGTTGAGCATGCCCAGGCCGATGCTGGCCATCGCGTCATGCAGGCGGTAGGTGTCGCGCCCGCGCCGCCGGCCCAGCCACCACTCGAAGGCGATCAGGGCCAGGAACACTGGCGTGGCCAGGACGATGATCTGCGCGGGCTGCATGGCAAGGGGCTCCTCGCAGCCATGCTGCCGCAGCCGGCGCCGGCCGGCCAGCGCAGGGAATCCCGAAGCGCCACTGGCGCCGAGCGCGCCGCAGCGCCGCTGGCGCCGTCAGCTCACTGCCAGCACTTGCCCGCGCTCAGCGTGGCGGTGGCGCTCACGCTCTGCTCGCCCAGGTGGTTGTAGCCGAAGGCGGCGCAGGCATCGCCACTTTGCTTGCCGGTGGGCGTGGCGGTGATGCTGAAGGCATCGGCGGTCTGCGTGTTGATGGCCAGCGTGTAGAAACCTGCCGGTGAACTGGTGGCATAGATGCCGGTGCTGCCGCCCAGCGTGGCGCCGGCGTAGGTGCCGCGCTCGGTGTAGTAGCGCTCCAGGCGCTGGGCCAGCTCGAGCAGCGACTGCTTGGCATCAGCCCGGCGGCTGCGCGCCACATGGGCGCTGTAGCTCGGGTAGGCCATGGTCGCGAGCAAGGCCACCACCACCAGCACGATGGCCATCTCGATCAGCGTGAAGCCGCGGCGCGGCGCGCCGGACGTCGGGGTGCAAGGGGTACTGCGCATGGGAAACCTCACCTCTTCCCGCGGGCCGCGGATCAGCGATCGATGTAGATGAGCACGATGCGCCGCTCGGGCGCGTTGCCGGGCTCGAGGGCGAAACGCACCGCCTGGCCGGCCGCCAGTGAGGCGGCGCCGGCCATGGCCTGACCGCCGGGGCCGATGACACGCAGCGCCTGCGGGTGCAGCGGCACCAGCCTGCCGCGGATCAGCACGCGGCCGGTGGCGCTGTCCACCGCGTCGAGGCGGGCAGACACCAGGTCCAGCGCCGGCGCCGCGACGGCCGGCGCGGCCGCACCCGGCGTCGGCAGCACCGTGCGGCGACCCTGCTCGGCGGTGCCGCCAGGCCCGGCCAGCAGCACGGCCTGGGCGGCCAGCGGCAGGGCCGCGGCCAGCGCGATGGCAAGGCGGCGGATCATTGCAGTTGCTCCCAGGCGGCCCGGCGCGAACGCTCGGCGTTGGACTTCTCGTCGATCAGCACCAGCGCCCCCGAGGAGGTGTTGCCGAACTTGCGGTCACGCTTCTTGACCTTCATGATCGTCACGGCCGCCGGCACCGAGCCCACGTTGACGGCCGCCGCCCAGGTGCCGTTGAGCTTGTCGTTGTCGTCGATGACCACATCGCCGTTGGTGTCCAGCGCCTCGGCGCGGTTGCCGGTGGCCACATCGATGTCGATGATCCAGCCGTCGCCGCCAAAGGCGCACACCGCAGTGCTGGGGATCAGCGAGGACAGGATCACCCGGCCGCCGCGCACCGTGGCCTGCGACACCACGCGCTCGCCGCTGCTGGGCAGGGCCAGCTTCCAGCCCTTCTTGCCGGCGTAGTAGTCGGCCAGCGAGATCACGTTGTCACCGGTGATCTGCGTGTCGGCCGGCTTGCCCACCGCATGCGTGCTCAGGCGGTAGGTCTTGCCATCGGTGCCGGCATAGGTGGTGGCGGCAAAGCTCTGGGTCTGCAGATCGGCCAGGGCCACGGTGGCGCCGTTGTCCCAGATGCCGTAGACCGACTGCGCGCTGCCGGCGGTGTTGTCGGTGATGTCGACATAGCGCCCGGTGCCGAAGGTCACCATCCAGCCGCCCTTCGGAAAGCGCGTCACGTCGGGCCGGGCCGTGATGGCCTGGCCGGTGGCGGCGGTGAACAGCGGCTGCGCCACGTTGCTGGCGTTCTTGTAGGCCACGGTCCAGCCGGCGCTGGTGCTGGCCGAAAGGTCGAACTTCCACAGGTTGCCGCGCAGATCACCCGCGTAGACGATGTCGACCACGCCGTTGTCGGCCGACGAGACGGTGGTCACCGACGACAGGCCGTTGGGGTTGTCGCTGGCGCCCACGCCGGTGTCGATCTTGGTGATGGCGCCGTTCTCCAGGTCCACCAGCAGCAGCATCGCCTTGCCGTTGGCGCTGTTGTAGCCGTTGCCCACGATGGCGCGCCAGCGGCCGTCGCGCATCTTGGTCAGGATCGGCCGGCCGAAGATGTGGCCCACGTCGGCGTCGCTGTCACCGATCTCCCAACGCACCACCTGGGCGGCCTTGGCCTCGGTGAAGTTGGCGGGGTTGGAGACATCCAGCGCGAACAGTCCCGGTGCACCGGCGCTCATGCCGCTGACCAGCAGCGTCTTCCAGCTGCCGCCGATGGCCACGTCGCCCACGGCCGGCGAGCCGTCGACGCTGAAATAGTGCGTGTACGGGTTGCTGGTCAGCGCCGACAGGCGGTTGCGCACGGCATGCGGCACATAGGCGAACACCTCGTTGCCGGTGCTGGCGTTGAAGGCGTGCAGCATGCCGTCGTTGGCGCCCACGTAGATCATCGGCGTCTGGCCGGCGCGGCTGTTGGCGTAGGTGCTGTAGCGCGCCGTCTCCATGGTGTCGCGGTAGTCGCCGGTGGGCCCGCCCACGTACACCGGGGCCGAGTTGACGATGTCGCCCAGCACCGAGATCGGCCGGTCACGGAAGACGGGCGCGCTGCAGGTGCCGCAGTTGCGCGCCTCGCGCGCGGTGTTGCCGCGGATGTATTCCAGGCGCTGGCTGCCGTAGCCATCGGTGGTGCCGGCGGCGTTCTTGTTCAGCGCGGCCACCATGGCGGCGTCGAGCTCGTTGGCACCGGGCGCGGCGGCGTCGGCCGGCCAGCGGAAGGGCACGCCGCGGCTGCCCAGCGCGGCCGAGGGCTTGTAGGTGAGGATCTGCCGCCCGGTGCTCCAGTGCAGCGCATTGAGCTTCTGGCCGGCGTCCCAGTCGGGGGTGCTGCCGGGCGTGCCGTCGCTGCCGATGGGCAGCGAGAGCAGCTGGCCCGACCAGTCACCACTGGAAAAGCGCCCCTGGTAGACCTTGGCCCCGGTGTTCCACGAACCGGCATTGAGCGACACCGACGAGGCCGCCGCGGTGCGCGAGATGATGTCCACGCTGATCGAGCGGAAGGCCGCGGCCAGCGCATCCTTGTCGCTGGCCAGGTAGGCCGAATCGGTGCCGCCGAGCTGGGCCATGCGGTTGAGCGTGGCCACCGAGCTGGCATTGGCCACCGAGTCGCCCAGGCCCACCACGTAGGTCTGCACGTCGTAGTTCTTGGTGTTGTAGCTGGTGGTGCGCAGGTTGGTGATGCGCGTGAACACGTCGTTGGCCGCGGTGCCGAAGCTCCAGGTGTTGGTGGCCTCGTTGTAGGTGTTGAGCTGGCTGGCCAGCGTGTACATGCTGCCGTCGGTCTTGCCGGTGGGGTTGCCGTCGGTGGCCAGCAGCACGAAGTTGCGCTGGCAGCTCTGCGTGATGGGCGACGGCTTGCCGGTGATGCTGTTGGCGAAGTAGTCCTTCACCGTGCCCAGGGTGCCGGCCAGCGGCGTGAACACCGCGGCGTTCTTCAGCTCGGTGGTGGCGTTGTCGCCGGTCTCCTTGGCCAGCAGGGCCATCAGCGCGTTGTACTGCGTGTCGGTGTCGGCGGCCACGACCTGGTTGATCTTGCCCTTGCCGGTGATGTCGGCGTAGTAGCCCCACGCGCGCTTGACGAAGACCAGCCGGCGGTTGGGTGGCGTGGCCGGCAGGTAGCCGGCATCGGTGGGCGAGAAGCCCCAGGGGCTGCCTGCCTTCTCGCCGCTGAAGTCGGCGTCGTTCCAGCCGCTGGTGTTGCGGTGGCCGCCGAACACCTTGTAGTTGGTGCTGCCGTTGACGCCGATGCCCCAGATCTGACCGCCGTAATCGCCGGCGTAGAACACGTCGTTGATGGCAGGATCGTCGCCCGAGAGCTTGTAGGTCAGGTGGCTGAATCCGTTGGCCGGCTCGGGGTTGGGCGTGCAGCGCAGGTTGCCGTTGCTGGCCGACAGGCCGTTGACGCAGTCGTTGGTGAACAGCACCTCGGCATCCGAGCCGAAGAAGTAGGCATAGGTGGTGTAGACGCCCGCGGTCTTGATGTCGAAGCTGGCCAGGCCCCAGTTGAACGAGTTGCGGTAGCTGGTGATGGTCGAGCGCAGCACGCCGCGCGCGATGTTGCCGCGCGTGTTGTCGTCGTTGCCGGCGATCAGCTTGCCGGCCATGGTGCCGTCCATCGACTGCGAGTTGTCGTAGACCACCAGCACATTGGGCTTGACCGTGGTACCCAGGAACAGCGGCGTCTGCGCAAAGTTCAGGGTCTGGGCCCCGGCGGCGAACGGCAGCCAGGGCAGGCAGGCCAGCAGGCCCAGCAGGGCCGGCCGGAAGGCCGGTGCGCGAGGCGTCGCGGCGGCCTGAGCAGGGAGCGGGTTCATTGCTTGACGTAGACCGATTGAAGCATCACCACCGTGCTGGCACGCACGCCGGAGGCCCGCGCGGTGATGCGGTACGCGCGGGCCTTGTCTGTCGGGGCGTTGCCGCAGCCACCGCCCACGCAGGCGGTGTCACCGCTGCGCGGCGGCAGCGTGGGCAGGCGTTCGATGATGTAGCGCGGCTGGCTGGACAAGGCCTCGTTGCCCGGGCCCAGCACGGCCGGCGCGCCGGTGCGGCTGCCATAGGCGCGGGCCTGCGTGGCCCAGTCGATGGTCTGCCAGATCGGCGCCGACTTGGGGCCGCTGGCGGTGTCGGACGGCGGGATGCACAGGCCGGCGCTGCAGTCCTCGGTGAAGCCGTTGGCCGAGTTGGGGTTGGCCTCGATCTCGGCCTCGGCGTCGCGCAGTGCGGCCTCGGCGGCCTGCAGCGCCACGTTGCGGTCGCGCGCGTTGCCGGCCATGCGCTCCTGCACGATGGAGCTGTTCATCGCCCCCAGCGCCAGGAACGACAGCACCAGCATCGTGAGCAGGATGACAATCAGCGAGAAGCCCCGGGCGGGCATGGGCAGGCGGTGGCTCATGGTGTGGCGTTGCGCAGCGTCACCAGGGTGGACATCACCGTGCGCGGCCGGCCGTCGGTGGGCGTGGTGGTGGTGCCGTCGAAGGTGTAGGGCTGGGCCGTGGTGGTGCGGGTGTCCAGGTTGCCGGCCAGCAGCAGCTCGACCCGCGCATTGACCACCTGCGACCAGTTGGCCACCGCGTCGGCGCCGGCAAAGCGGTCGGCCGACAGGTCGCCATCGGTGTCCAGCCCGAAGCGGATGGCCAGGCGCTCGACGCCGGTGACCAGCTCGGTGCGCTGGGCCTCGCCATAGGTGGGGTTGCGGTACACCCACAGCGCCCGCTGGCCGTTGTGGCGGGCGCTGGCGGCCAGGTGGTACACCAGGGTCTGCATGCGCCACACGCGCGCATCGTGGGCGTAGACGCGGCCCAGGCTGGCCTGCGCCAGGCCCGGCACCAGGCCGGGCGTGCCGATGACATGGGCGATCGAGCCCGACGGGCCCGGCGTGGCATTGGTGGCCTGCAGCACCGCAGCGCCCACGCAGTCGGCCACCATCAGAAGGTCGCCCTGGGCGAAGGCGGCGGTGGGCGTGATGGCCAGCGCGGCGTTCACGTCGGCCATCTCGCCCACCAGGGCCCAGGCCACGCCCGCCGGCCGGCGCACCACCAGCACGTCGCCGCCGGCCTCGGCACCCAGGCCGTTGATCGGCGCGCCCAGCGCCGGCGACCAGGCGCCGGCCACGTTGCGGCTGCCCCACACCGGCTGGGCGAAGTCGTACAGCACGCCCTGCGGCGTGTTCAGCGTGTTGACCACCGCGTTCTGGCCCAGGCAGCCGCGAAAGCCCGACATGCGCAAGTCCTGCGTGATGGTGTCCATCGCGAAGCGGCCGTTCTCCTGCATGCGGCCGGTGGATTCCTGGGCCATGAAGGTGTTGCGGCTGCCCACGTACACCGAGCCCATCACCGCGACGACGAACAGGCCGATGACCACGCCGACCATCAGCTCGACGAGGGTCATGCCGCGGGACATGCCTGCCCCTCGCCCGGCGAGTACGCCGGGCGGTCCCCCGAGGGGACACGCGCCGGCTTGGGAGCGGCCCGGCGCTCGGCTCGCCGTGCCTGCCCCTCGCCCGGCGGGTACGCCGGGGGACCGCGCGCCGGCCGCCTGGTGCGTGGCTGCCTTCATGGCCGCACCGCCACGGTCAGGCGCGAGGGCTGGCCGCGCTCGCTCCAGAACACCTTGACGGCGAACACCGTGCCGGCGCCGTCGCAGGCCGGCGAGGCGGCCACGCCGTCGTCGGGGGTGGCATCCAGGCACACCACGCCGCTGCCCTGGGGCAGGTCGTTGGCCAGCGCGGTGGACCATTGCGCATGGTCCAGCCGCGCCATGTTGGCCGGTGTGCAGGCGCTGTTGGCGCCGCAGGCCGGCGCCTCGGTGGGTGCGGTGAGCGCGGCATAGCGGCCATCGGCCACGCCGGTGGGGTTGGCGCGCAGGCGGTCGGCCATCTCATATGCCAGCAGCGTGGCCTTGCTGCGCCACATGGCACTGGCATTGCCGGTCAGGCCGCGCATCTGCAGCGCGGCATAGGCCAGCGCGGCCATCGACAGCAGCAGCACGCCGATCAGCGCCTCCATCAGCGCGATGCCGCGGCGCGGGGCAACGGGGGGGCGCGCGCTCATGATGCGCAGCTGTCGATGCTGGCCACATCGGCCACGCCGCTGGGCGTGACCGTGACGCTGTAGCCGCGGCTGCTGCCGCTGCGGCAGACGGTGAACACCTGGTCGCTGGCGGCGGCCAGCGCGCCGCTGGTGCGGAAACTCAACGCGCCCGCGCCGGACAGCTGCACGGCGGCCGGCAGCGCCGGGTAGCGGCGGATGCGCGGCTCGCTGTCGCTGGCGCTGCCGCTGGCGTCCTCGTCGACCACCACTTCCCAGCCGTTGGCGTATTCGTTGCCCTCGCTGCCGCCGCTGAGGGGCTGCACGATGACCGGCCGGCTGCGCTTGGCCGCCTCGGAGCGCGCCAGCGCCAGCGAGGCCGAGAACGACGAGCGTGCAGACACCACCTGGTTGCTGGCGGTGAACTCCGACATCGCCGGCGCGGCCACCGACATCACCACCACCAGCACGGCCATCACCACGACCAGCTCGACCAGGGTGAGGCCGGCGCTGCTGCGCATGGCGGGCGGCCTGCGCCGGCCGGCGTTCGGTGGGGGAAGGAAGAACTTCATGGCGGCACTCGTGACGGGCGGTCTGCCACCGGTTTATCGGCAACAGCGGGCGCCAGCCAAAGGGCCGCGAGCCGTAACGCTTTGCGTCAAGCGTGTGGACTTGCACGCCGGTTCGCGGACACCGGGCTCAAGTTCCGGCCGGCCCTGCCGTCAAGGCGCCGGCGCTCGCACGCCGCCCCCGCTCAGGCGGAGGATTCGTCGCGCGCCGGGCCGTCGTGGGCCAGCGCGTCGAGGTGGGCCTGGTCGTTCCAGCCCACCAGGCTGAGCCCCTGCGGCGTGTGCAGCAGGCGGTTCACCGCGGCATTGCCCAGCTGCCAGGTGCGCGGCGCATCCAGCGGCAGGCGGGCCGCGGCGCGGTACAGACAGTCCAGCACGCCGCCGTGGCACACCAGGGCCAGGGTCTGGCCGGCATGGGCGCGCGCCACGCGCTCGACGGTGGCCACGCAACGGGCATAGAAATCCCGCAGGCTCTCACCGCCGTCGGGCGCGGCAAAGGCCGGATCGCGCGCCTTCCAGCGCGCCGCCCATTCGGGCCAGCGGGACTCGATGTCCTCGTAGGTGTGGCCCTCCATCGCGCCGAAGGCGCGCTCGCGCAGCCCCGGCTCGGGCGTCAGCGGCAGGCCCAGCGGCAGGGCCAGCGCCTGCGCGGTGCACCAGGCGCGGCCCAGGTCGCTGGCCACCACAAGCTCAAGGCCCTCGTGGCGCAGCGCCTCGGCCAGGCGGGCGGCCTGGCGCTCGCCCACGGCGTTGAGCGGGATGTCGAGCTGGCCCTGCAGCCGGCGCTCGGCGTTCCAGGCCGTCTCGCCATGGCGGATGGCCACCAGGCGCGTGATGCCGTCCATTCAGCGCCCGCCGGGGCCAACGGCGCCATGCGGCAGGCTCATCGGGCGCGCAGGCGGGGGTTGAGGGTGTAGGTGCCCGACAGCGTGGCCGCATCCAGCACCTGGCCGGCCATCGCGGCGCGCAGCTCGGCGCCGGTGAAGTCGCCCGCCACGGCCAGGCGCGGCGTGGCCAGCGCATACAGCGCAAACAGGTAGTGGTGCACCAGTGAATCGTTGAACGGCGGGAACGGGCCGTCGTAGCCGAAGTAGCGCCCGGCGTTCCCGGCATCGCCGGCAAACCAGCCGGTGTAGTCGTTCAGGCCGTGGCGGGCCGCGGGGCCTAGGCCCTGCTCGGTCGGCACGGCAGGCCCGGGCTTGCCGCGCGGCGTGAAGCCCTGGCTGCACTGGCCCTCGGCCAGGCCGGCCAGCGTGGGCGGCAGATCGACCAGCAGCCAGTGGAAGAAGTCCACCCGCGGCAGGTCGGCCGGCACCTCGCGATCGGGCTGGTTCACGTCATCGGGGCGGCTGGGCACGTCGAAGTCGTGGCAGGTCAGCACCAGCGACTGCGTGCCCGGCGGCAGATCGGCCCAAAGCAGTGGCGGGCTCAGGTTGGCGCCGAACTGCACGCTGCCGTCGGCGGCCAGGCGGCCGGCGGCATAACGCTCGGGAATGGCTTCGCCATTGGCCCAGGCATCGCTCCAGAGTCTCATGTCGTTTCGGGTCCTCAACAGCGTGTCGTCAGACGCCCCACACCACCGGCTCGTCGGCGGCGGCGGCGCGGCGCAGCATCTCCACCATCGGCCACACGCGCTGGCGCAGGCCCACGGCCTCGTCGGAGGGCAGGCTCTCGCCCCGCGCGCCGGCCTCGCGCTCGGCGGCGGCGCGGGCGGCCTCGGCGGCCTGCACGGCCTGCTCGATGGCGGCAATGGCGCCCGGCATGGCCGGCGGCTCGATGATGCCCTTGGCCACTGGCTCGCGGCCCAGGATGCGCAGCAGCGCATCGCCGTTGGGGCCGAGCATGATCACGTCGCCCGCGGCCTTGCTCTTGAACTTGTAGATCATGGACACCTCGTCATCCCCGGCGGGGATGTGCAAGGTGTGCATTCTGCACGGTGGACCCGTTCGTGCGGCCTGGCGGGCGGGCCGGCAGTCTCAGAGGGCCAGGTGCCCGCAGCGGGCCAGCGCCGGGCCGCTCCCAAGCCGGCCTCCCCACGGTCAGCCCTGCAGGGCTGACCGCTTCGCCAGGCACAAGCCGTCCTCAG
>CAYPDO010000126.1:0-9727 GCA_964409495.1 uncultured Bordetella sp. | reverse complement strand
CGCCACCGGCCTGGCCACGCTGGAGCCCGAGCTGGAAGACGTGCTGCGCGTGCTGGGCGCCAGGCGCTGGGATGTGCTGATGAAGGTGGGCCTGCCGCGCAGCATGCCCTACTTCTTCGGCAGCCTGAAGGTGGCCATCACGCTGGCCTTCGTGGGCACCACGGTCAGCGAGATGACGGCCAGCAACGAGGGAATCGGCTACCTGCTGGTGAGTGCCGGCAGCTCCATGCAGATGGGCCTGGCCTTTGCCGGCCTGGTGGTGGTGGGCGCCATGGCCATGCTGATGTACGAAGCCTTCTCGGTGCTCGAGCGGCGCATGACCGGCTGGGCGCACCGCGGCTCGCAGGCGGGCTGAGGGCGCTGCAAAACTCCTCGCGCCACCGATCCAGAACTCCCGGCAGGGGTGAGGCCCGCGGCGGCCGAAAGCCAGGGTGGCGTTTCAGCCGTCCACCCTGCCCGGAGAACCCCACCGATGCGAGTCAACGCGCCCGTCACCCAGACGGCCCACGCCTGGCCGGAAGACGCGACGCTGATGTCGACGACCGACCTGCACAGCCACCTGCTGTACTCGAACGACGCCTTTGTCTCGGTCAGTGGCTACAGCCGTGAGGAGCTGAGCGGCCAGCCGCACAACATCGTGCGCCATCCCGACATGCCGGCGCAGGCCTTTGCCGACATGTGGACCACGCTGCGCGCGGGCGAACCCTGGACCGGTCTGGTCAAGAACCGGCGCAAGAATGGCGACCACTACTGGGTGCGGGCCCATGCCGTGCCGATGGTGCGCGACGGACAGCCGGTGGGATACCTGTCGGTGCGCACCCAGCCCCGCCCCGACGAGGTGGCCGAGGCCGAGGCCCTGTACCGCGCGCTGCGCGAAGGCGGCGCCGGTGGCCGCCGGCTGCACAAGGGCATCGTGCTGCACCGCGGTGTGCGTGCATGGCGCAATCCGGGCAAGACCCTGGGTGTGCGCAGCCGCATCCGGCTGAACCTGCTGGCCCTGTGGTGCCTGAGCGTGGTGGCAAGCGCCGCGCTCGAGCACGACATGCCAGGCGTGCTGGCGGCATCGGCCACCACGGCCCTGCTGTTCTGCCTGAGTTCGGTGCTGCTGGAGCACCAGATCGCCCGCCCGGTCGAGGCCCTGCGCCGCGCCGCGCTGGGCGTGGCCACCGGTGATCTGCGCGATGTCGCGCCCATGGACCGCATCGACGAGATCGGCATCACCGCCCGGGCCATCGGCCAGCTCGGCGTGATGTTCCGCTGGCTGGTCGACGACGTCAGCCAGCAGGTGGTGGCCGTGCAGGCCGCCACCCGCGATGTGGCCCAGGGAGGCGTGGATCTGAGCCAGCGCACCGACCATGCCGCACAGAGCGTGCAGGACACGTCGGCCCTGATGACGCAGATGACCGATGCCGTCCAGGCCAGTGCCGGCACGGTCACCCAGGCCCAGCAGCGCTCAGGCGCCGCGCATGCGGCGGCAGCCCAGGGTGGCAACGCCATGGCGCAGGCGGTGTCGACGATGCAGCAGGTCACGGCCAGCTCACGGCGCATCGCCGAGATCATCGGCCTGATCGACGGCATCGCGTTCCAGACCAACCTGCTGGCCCTGAACGCCGCGGTGGAAGCCGCGCGCGCCGGTCCGCAGGGCCGCGGCTTTGCCGTGGTGGCGGGCGAGGTGCGCAGCCTGGCCACACGCAGCGCCGGGGCAGCCCGCGAGATCAGGGCGCTGATCGCCGACAGCGTGGACAGGGCCGAGACGGGCGAGCGCCTCGTGGCCGAAGCCGGCCAGGCCATGCTGCGCATCATTGACCAGGTGCGCCGTGCCGCCGACCTGATCGGCGACATGGGCACCGCCACCGACCTGCAGGCGCGTGGCCTGGCCCAGGTCAACGAGGTGGTCGGCCAACTCGACGATGTGACGCAGCAGAACGCCGCGCTGGTGGCGCAGAGCGCCGCCGCCTCGGCCGGCCTGCGCCAGCAGACCGAGCTGCTGATGGACGCGCTGTCGGCCTTCCGCTGACACGCCAGCGCGTCGCCCGCGCCCCACAGCTGCGGGGACATCGGCACCCGGCCTTGCCGGGAGTTCTTGCGCGTTGCTGCATTCCTGCAAAGTTGGCCGGCGCAGTCGTCAGAATCCAGCGCCAACACGGCAGTGGCCGCCCTGGACAGGCGGCCCGGAGCTGGACGATCGACCCGCAAGGAATCCCCGATGACCCTGCACTCTGCGCCACCTGTGCCCCGCCTGATCGGCCTCACCGGTGACGACGAGATCGCCGAATGGCGCGCCGGCGACCCGCCGGTGGCAAATGTCGACACCGGCACCGCGGCAGAGGGCACCTGGCACCGCCTGCTGCACAGTGCCGATCCGTCCTGGCCGGCCATCCATGTGGCGCACCCCGATCTGCCGGCCTGGGCGCGGCCTGTTCACCTGGCGCCGCGGGCTGGCGACGCGCTGCCCGTGCTGGCCTGCACGCTGGCGCCCGGCCACGCCATGCCCGGCCCGCCGCTGCGCTGGCTGGGCCTGGC
This sequence comes from uncultured Bordetella sp., assembly GCA_964409495.1. GTDB lineage: Bacteria > Pseudomonadota > Gammaproteobacteria > Burkholderiales > Burkholderiaceae_C > Pseudaquabacterium. The sequence continues at coordinate 7,204 of CAYPDO010000126.1, read as the reverse complement.
GCCACTGCCGGACGCGCCGAGCCCGCAGGACGCGCAGGCCTGGCAGCTGTCAGAGCTCAGGCTGCGCGCGGCGGGCCTGCAGCTGCTGTCGCGCCCCGAGGCCTCGGACCAGAGCTGGTCCAGCCTGTGCGAGCACATCTGCACACACCTGGGCGCCCAGGCGGCGGTGGCCGCGCGGATGCGAGACTTCGCGGCGTCGACCTGGACGCGCCGCGGTGATGCCGCGCAGTCGCAGGCCCTGGTGCGCTTCATGATCGCGCAGCGCCGGCGCCTGGCGGCGCTGGACATGCACACCGACGATGCGGCGGCCGGCCAGGCCGAGCGCCCGGCACCGTCCACCGAACCCGGCGCCGACAGGGCCGCGTGGCCCGGCCCCCAGCAGGCCGTGCTGTGCTGGCTGCTCAAGGAAGGCGGTGTGCTGCGCACCGTCATTGCCATCTGCATGCCGGTGCAGCACCTGCATCTGCCCCTGCTTCGCCTGCTGCACGATGCGCTGGGCGCCACGGTGCGCGGCCTGGAGGCCCGACGCCGCGTGCAACAGCTGCACGGCATTCTGTCGACCACCACCGATGCAGTGGTGACGGTGGATCGGCAGCTGCGCGTGCGGCTGTTCAACGCCGCGGCCGAGCGCATGTTCGGCGTTGCCGCACCCGACATCCTGGGGCAGCGCTTCGAGCGCCTGCTGCCACCGGCGCAGCGCGCCATGCATGTCAAGGCCATGCGCGCCCTGGCCACCGCCGAGCTCGGCCCCGCGCCGCAGCGCGCGGTGCGCATGCTCACCGCCGCGCGCGCCGACGGCTCGCCCTTCCCGATCGAGGCCGCCATCTCCAGCTTCGGCCACGGTGCCGATCTGCGTGTCACGGCCGTCCTGCGTGACGCCACCAACCTGCGCGATGCCGAGATGGCGCGCCAGGCGGAGGCCGCCGCGCGCGCCGCCAACGAGGCCAAGACCGCGTTCATGTCGCGCATGAGCCATGAACTGCGCACGCCGCTGAACGCCGTGCTCGGCTTCTCGCAGCTGCTGCTGCACGGCGCGTCCTCGCAACTCGATGCCGGCCAGTCGCGCAAGGTGCAGCACATCATCGACGCGGGCCAGCATCTGCTGCGCCTGATCGATGACGTGCTGGACATCGGGCGCATCGAATCGGGCGCCCTGCGCATCCGCGCCGAGCCGGTGTCGCTGGCGCAGGTGGTCGGTGAGGCGCTCGACTACGTGATGCTGGACGCGACGCGCGAGCACGTGAACATCGCGCTGCAGGGAACACCGGGCGAATGGCCCACCGTGACCGCCGACGCGACACGCCTGCGCCAGGTGCTGCTGAACCTGCTGGACAACGCCGTCAAGTACAGCCGACCCGGCGGGCGGATCACCATCGACGCGACGCGCGACGGGCGCCGCGTGGCGGTCGAGATCGCCGACACCGGTCGCGGCATGACAGCGCAGCAGCTGAGCCATCTGTTCGAGCCCTTCAACCGGCTCGGGCGTGAACGCGGCAAGGTTGCGGGCACCGGCCTGGGCCTGGCCTTGAGCAAGCAGCTGGTCGAGGCCATGGACGGCAACATCGAGGTGCACAGCTCGCCGGGGGCCGGCACACGCGTGCGCTTGCTGCTGCGTGGCCGCTCGCGCGCGGCCGATGATTCGCCTGCCGACGCGCCGTTGCCAGAACGCCCCGGCAGCGCGCCGATGGCCGCGCCGTCACCCACGCCGTCACCCACGCCGTCACCCCCGTCGTCACCCCCGCCGCTGCCCGCACCACCGCGCGGCACCGTGCTCTACGTCGAGGACAACTCGGTCAATCTCGTACTGGTCGACGCACTGCTGCAGCAGTGGCCCGGGGTGACGCGCCTGCTGGCCCGCAACGGTGCAGAGGGCCTGCGCATGGCCGCGCAGGGCCGGCCCGACCTGGTGCTGCTGGACATGCAGCTGGGTGACATGCACGGACTGGAATTCCTCGACCGCCTGCGCAGCCATCCGGCCACGGCACGCCTGCGCGTGGTGGCACTGTCGGCGTCGGCCAGCGATGCCGACCGGTCGGCGGCCCGGCAGCATGGCGTCGAGGACTACTGGAGCAAGCCGCTCGACGTGGCCCAGTTCCTCACCGAGCTGCCGCACTGGCTGCCGGCTTCGCCCGCCGCCGACAGGGCCCAGGATCCGCCAGGGTTCGTGGTGTAGGGTTTTCTTGATCGAAACTTGCCGGGAACTCGTGCCAGCCCGGCTTGTGGCACGCCGTGGCGGCCGGCCGGCTCCGGCCCGGGGCACAGAATCCGGCGCGCGGCACGGTGACCTCATCGCCCCTCCACCACGGGGTGCATCCGCGATCAGGTCGGAACGGCCCACGGCGCCCATTCGAAGACGATCGTTCGCGCATGCCCCAGAAGAACAAGACGACCAGCGCCCCCACCGCACGCGCGGTTCTGCAGCCGGCCATGGCCTACGTGGTGCTGGCCACGCTGTGGGTGATCGGCAGCGATGCACTGCTGGCCTTCTGGCTGCTCGACACGGCCACCCTGCAATCCGTGGCATCGCTCAAGGGCCTGTGCTTCGTGGCGGTCACCGGTGTGCTGCTGGCCTTGTTGCTGACACGCCAGGCGCGCCGCCAGCAGGCCGTGGTCACCCAGGCCCTGGCCACCGCGCGCCAGTCAGAGGCGACGGCCAGCCTGCTGCGCACCGTGCTGGACAGCACCCACGACATCCTCTACGTCATCGATGAGACCGAACGCTGCCTGATGTTCAGCCGTGCAGCGAGCGAGGCCACCGGCACGCCGCAAGACCAGGCCGTGGGCCGGCACCTGCGGGCCTTGAGCCTGCCCGATCCGGTCTCGCCACTGTGGCGGCCGGCGATCGGGCCGCAGGATCGCACGCACCACTTCGACTGCACCCTGCAGCTGCCAGACCGGCTGCTGGACCTGTCGGTGATCTGCCACCGCCTGGACGACGTCGCCTTCGCCTGCCGCGGGCTGCTGGTGTGTGCGCACGACATCTCGCCGCGCCGCACGGCTGAGCGCAAGACGGCCGCGCTGGCCGCGCAATACCAGGCCCTGTTCGAAGCCAATCCGCAGCCGATGTGGGTGTATGCGGTGAACAGCCGGAAGATCCTGGCCGCCAACGGGTCGGCACTGGCGCAGTTCGGCTATGACCGGGAGCAGATGCTGTCGTTCACCACCGACGCGCTCCAGGCGCCGCCGCCGGTGGCCCAGTCGCCCGACAGCGACCCGCGCGCCGGATCGGGCCGCCAATGGCACCGCACTGCGTGGGGGCGGCCCGTGCTGATGGACCTGGCGATCAATGCGCTGCCGTTCGACGGCGAGCCGGCCAAGGTGGTGCTGGCACGGGATGTCACCGCCACCGCGGCGGCGCAGTCCGAGCTGATCACCAACCGCCAGCAGTTGTCGGAACTGACCCAGCGCGTGATGCTGCAAGAGCGCAAGCTGCGCCACCAGATGGCCCAGACGCTGCACGACCACATCGGCCAGACCCTGGCGCTGGCACGCATCCAGATGGACAACCTGATCAGCGCCTGCGGCGACCGCCTGGCGCCCGAGGCCCAGGTGCAGGCCGTGCAGCTGTCGAGTTCACTGGGCGACGTGCTGGACACCATCCGCACCATGCTCACCAACCTGCGGCCTGCGCTGCTGGAGGAGCAGGGGCTGGCCATCGCGCTCGAACACGAGCTCGGCAAGCAGCGGCTCGTGCAGCCGGAGGTGGACCTGCTGGCCGAATACGACGATGCACTGCGCTACCAGCGCTGGCCCGGCGACGTGGAGTTCGTGGCGCTGATGGTGGCCCGCGAGGCGGTGGCCAACGCCCTGCGCCATGCGCGGGCCTCGTTGATCCGCGTGCTACTGTCCGGCGATGAGCACGCGCTGCTGCTGCAGATCATCGACGATGGCTGCGGCATGCCGGCGCAAGCCGATGCCCGCTCGGCCGAGCACCTGGGCATCGTGGGCATGCGCGAGCGCTGCCTGGCGATCCGGGCGACGTTCTCGATCGACGCCGCCTCCGGCCAGGGCACCCGGGTCCGCATGAAGTGGCCGGCAGCTGCACCATGAGCGACCTGTACCTCGTTGACGACCATGTCGTGCTGCGCGACGGACTCAAGGCCGTGCTGGAAGCCCAGGGCCACCGCGTGGTGGGCGGCTGCGGCGACCCGACGCGCGCACTGGCCGACCTGCTGCGGCTGACGCCGCATGTGCTGCTGCTCGACCTCAACCTGGGCAAGCGCTCCGGCTTCGAGCTGCTGGAGGAGATCCGCCGCCGCAACCTGCCGGTGCACTGCGTGGTGCTGACCATGTCGGCCCAGCCGCGGCACGTGCTGGACGCCATGCGCCTGGGCGTGCTGAGCTACCTGCTGAAGGGGTCTTCCGCCGGCGAGGTGATCAAGGCGGTCGACGCTGCCGCGCGCGGTGAGCGCTACACCACGGCCGAGACGGCCGATCTGGCGGTCAAGGCGCTGAGCATGCGCGAGTCGCAGCCGCGGCTGGACACGCTGTCGGCGCGCGAACGGCAGGTGATCACCCTGGTGGTGCAGGGGCACTCCAGCACCGAGATCGGCGAACTGCTGCACCTGTCACCCAAGACCGTGGATTCGTACCGCAGCCGGCTGATGTCCAAGCTGGGGGTCTCGGATGTCACGGCACTGGTGCGCCTGGCCATCCACCTCGGCCTGATCGAACCGCTGACGCCCTGAGCCGGCGGCCCGCGGCGCTCAGGCGCGCGGCGCCGGGGCGCCGCGCCGCGGCAGGCTGACGACGATGGTGGTGCCCTGCCCAGGCGCACTGAGGATGGCCAGCGATGCGGCCACGCGCACCGCCCGCTCACGCATGCCGAACAGGCCGAAATGCGCATGCGCCTGCGCACCGCCGGTGTCGAAGCCGCACCCGTTGTCCTGCACCATCAGCGTCAGCTCGTCGGGCTCGGCTGCGGCGGTCAGCACCACCCGGCTGGCGGCCGCATGCTGGCCGGTGTTGCACAGCGCCTGCTCGACGATGCCGCACAGCTCGCGGATCGCGGCTTCGCCCAGCCAGTCGGGCATCGGATCGAGCTGCACATCGATCTCGAACCCGAACTGCGCGGCATGCCGTTCCATCAGCGCGATCAGCGCCGCGCCAAGACCCATCGTCAAGGCCGGTGAAAACACCTGCCAGCTGCGCTCGCGCACCTTGCGGATGCCATCGTCGACCAGGGCGATGATCCTGCCGAGCGCGCTGTCGCGGCCGGCGCCGTCGCCCATCTGCGCCAGCTCGGCCGCCAGCTTGATGCTGCCGAGCATGGGGCCGACCTGGTCATGCAGATCCAGCGCGAACTCGCGCCGCTGCTCGTCCAGCTGCTGGTCGCGCAGCGCCGACAGCGCGCGCAGCTGCGCGCTCAGGTTCGCGGTTTCGGCCTCGGCCCGCTTGGCAGCCGTGATGTCCTTGATCGTGCCGACCAGCCGCGTGGCCTGGCCCTGGGCATCGACGCTGTGCGCCTTGGCATAGCCCTTGACCCACAGCACGCGGCCGGTGCGCGTGACCATGCGGTGTTCGCTCTCGCCGCTTTCCGACAGCCCCTGGGCGTACTGGCCGAGCTGCTGCAAGGCCATGTCCCGGTCATCAGGGTGAAGCAGCTGCTGCAGGAAGGCCATGTCGGGCGCCACCGAACCGGGTTCGTATTCGATCAGGGCCCAGTAGCTGTCGCTCAGCGTGGCGATGCCGGTGCGCAGGTCCCAGTCCCAGATGCCCGAGCCCGATGCCGCCAGGGCCAGGGCCAGCCGCAGTTCGCTCTCGCGCAGGGCCTCCAGCAGCGACTCGCGCTCGGTGACATCGGTGGCCACCACCAGCAGGCCCGGCCGCGCGGCGTATTGCACCCGCTGTGCGCGAAGTTCCACCCGATGGCCGGCCCCCGCCTGGTCCACATGCCGCCAGACCTGCGTGCCGAGACGGTCCTGCGCGGCCAGCAACTGCGCGCGTTCATCCGGCGGGTGCCGCTCGGCCAGAAAGCTGCCGCGAAAGGCATCGCGATCGATGCCGTAGCCCACGGTGGCGGCCATGTTGGCATCGAGGATGCGCAGCGTTCCCGGCTCGCAGATCCACATCGCGTGGGGGTGTTCCTGGAACAGCGCCTGGAAGTCCTGCTCGCGCTGAAGGGCCGCCTGGCGGGCCTGGACCTCGCTGGTGATGTCGACCAGGTAGCCGTGCCAGATCGTGCTGCCATCCGGCTGGCGCTGCGGCATGGCCCGCCCGCGCACCCAGCGCAGGGCCTCGCCGGGCGGCTGCACGCGGTACTCATGCAGCCACAGGGTCAGCGCGTGCATCGATTCGGCGATCGAGTCCAGAAAGCCGCGCTGGTCGTCGCGGTGCACATGCTGCAGCAGAAAGGTCGAGTCCTCGAGCACCGCTTCAGGTCCTACGCCGTAAATCGAACGGAAGCTCTGGCTGGCAAAGGGAACCCGGGCGCGCCCGTCGGGGAACCGCTGGTACTGGTAGAACGCACCGGGCACCAGTTGCTCAAGCTGCTGCAAACGCCAGCCGTCGTCGCCAGCCGGTGGCGGTGCTGCGCGCTCCAGCTCGAACAACAGGCTGGCACTGCCCTGCGCAGACAGCAGCCGCCGCGCGCGCCAGCGCAGCGCCGGCCCACCGGCATGCAAAGCCAGCTCACCCGCACACGCGCCGTTGCCCCAGGCCCCATGCAGGGCCAGGGCCAGGCGCTCAAGCTCGGGGTTCCGGCCCGCCTGCGGCAGGCCGGTCCAGGGCCCCAGGCCCAGGTCGGCCAGGCCTTGTGCGCAGGCGCCCTGCAAGGCGCCTGTGTCGGCACACAGCAGCAGCATGGCCGAGGTGGTGCGGGAAGCGGGGAGGCTCATGAGGCCTGGCAGCTTGGGCAAGCGCGCACGGTGGTTCCAGTTCCAGGATGGTCGAGGTCGCCAGCATGGCGGCGGCCTGGTCCGATGCCAGCACGAAACAGGCGCCGCCCATGAACTTCTGCCCGTGAATGCGTCCCAGCGGGCACGGCAGTGTGCGGGCTTGCGTCCATCACGTTGGCATGCGGGTGATGGCCGCCGCAGCTGCCAGCCTCGAACCCAACCGCAACCGCTACCGCGACAAGGCCGGGCATGCCAGAAAGCGAAAAGCCCCGAGATCCGTTGAATCTCGGGGCTTGCCGGGTCTGCTACCAGATTTGGTAGGCGCGATTGGACTCGAACCAACGACCCCCACCATGTCAAGGTGGTGC
>CAYPDO010000125.1:7350-9732 GCA_964409495.1 uncultured Bordetella sp. | reverse complement strand
GTACGGCAAGACCGGCACCACCAACGACGCGGTGGACGCCTGGTTCGCCGGCTTCCAGGCCGGCGTGGGTGCCGATGGCCAGCAGCGTGGCCTGGTGGCCGTGGTGTGGATGGGCCATGACCAGCCGCGCAGCCTGGGCGCGCGTGAATCGGGTGGCGGCCTGGCGCTGCCGATCTGGATCGACTACATGGCGCGCGCGCTGGACGGCGTGCCGCCGGCCGCACCGCTGCCGCCGCCGGCCGAGGGCCTGATGCGCGAGGAGGGCGGTGACTGGCGTTATGCCGATGGCGCTTTCGTGTCGGCCATCGGCCTGGACGCCGAGGCCGCCGCGCTGGCCGAGACCGGCGCCTCGGAGCCGGCCGCCACGGCCTCGGGCCCGCCGCCGGGTGTGCCAGGTGGCGCTCCCGGCGCGGTGCCCGGCGGCGCGGTGGGCGGCGTGCCACCCGCGGCCACGCCAGCAGGCCCGCCACCCGGCTCGGCCCCGCGCTGACGCCGCGTCGCCGCCGCCACCGGGGCCCATCCGGTGGCACCCGCCGCACCCCGCCCGCCACTGCCGCTGCCGCCCCGCCCGACCCCGATGCGCCTGCTGTCCCGCCTCACGCTGCGTCAGATGCTGACGCTGCCCTACATCGCGCTGGTGCTGCTGCTCACCGGCACCATCGGCGCGCTGTCGTACAGCGCCGGCCAGCAAGCGGTGGACACGCTGGCCGACCAGCTGCTCACCGAGACGGTGAACCGCATCACCCAGGCGGTGGACCGCCATGTGGCCGGCTCGGCCGCGGTGCTGGAGACGGCCTTTCCGAAGGGCGTGCCGGCACCGCCCTCGGTGGCCGGCGCGCTCGATGCGCTGCGCACCCGCTTCTGGCTCGCCACCTCGGTGCACCGCGACCCGAACAACTACGCCTACTACGGCGACGTGGACGGCCACTTCTTCGGCCTGTGGCGCCACAGCCAGGACGATGCCGAGCTGCGCCTGCGCCTGGCCGGCAGCGGCCCGCGCAGCATCGCGCGCTTTTCCGGCATGGGCGGTGCGCTGCGCGACCTGCAGCCCGAGCAGCGCATCTTCGAGCCGCGCGAGCGGCCCTGGTTCAAGGTGGCGCAAAGCAGCGGCCTGCATGCCTGGACATCGATCTACATCGACTTCAAGACCGCCGAGCTGGTGGCCACGCGCGCGCGCCGCGTCAACGATGCCGAGGGCCTGTTCCGCGGCGTGGTGGCCACCGACCTGTCGCTCGAGCGCGTCAACCAGTTCCTGCGGGGGCTGCCGCTCAGCGCCCATGGCCTGGCCTTCGTGGTCGAGCGCGACGGCAACCTGATCGGTGTCTCGCGCGGGCCGCACCTGAAGCGCCAGGCCGATGGCAGCAATGTGCGCCTGAGCGCCGCCGAGCACGAGAACCCGCTGGTGCGCGAGACCTACAAGGCCTACCAGTCGCTGCTGGCGCGCCACAGCGGCGAGCTGCCACGCTCGGACGTGTTCGAGGGCCCCGACGGCGGCGCGGTGCAGGTGGCCCATGCGCGCATGCGCGACAACGCCGGGCTCGACTGGATCATCCTGGTGGCCGTGCCGCGCAGCGATTTCCTGCACCGCGTCACCGACAACTTCCGCCACACCCTGGTGCTGGCGGCGCTGGCGGCGCTGGCGGTGCTGGCCATCGGCCTGGCGGTGCTGGGCGTGGTCTCGCGTGATCTGGCCGGGCTGGCGCAATCGGCGCGGCGCTTCGGCGAGGGCCATGCCGAGCTGCCGCGCGCCCTGGGCCGGCGCGACGAGATCGGCGATCTGGCACGCAGCTTCGTGGGCATGCAGCGCCAGCTGATGACCGACCGGCTCACCGGCCTGGCCAACCGCGAGGCGGTGCTGCGCCGCATCGGCGAGCGCCTGCAGCCACCAGCGCCCGGCGGCCAGGCGCGGCCCTTTGCGGTGCTGTTCATCGACCTCAACCGCTTCAAGCAGATCAACGACCGCCACGGCCACGACATGGGCGACCGCGTGCTGCAGGAGCTGGCCGAGCGCCTGCGCCAGGCCGTGCGCGCCGGCGACGACGTGGCACGCTACGCCGGCGACGAGTTTCTGGTGGTGCTGGACGGCGTGGCACAGCGCAGCGTCGCCGAGCAGCTGCGCGGCGCGCTCGAGCAGCGCCTGCGCGAGCCGCTGCGCACCCTGGCCGGGCTGGATGCTGAGGCCGCCGGCGCCGCCATCGGCCTGGCGCTGTACCCCCACGACGCCCGCGATGCCGACACCCTGGTGCAGCGCGCCGACGAGGACATGTACCGCCGCAAGAGTCCTTGAGCCGGTGCCACGCGCGCCGTGCATGGAACAATCCGTCGCCCACCCGACTCCTCAGGCCGGTACAGCCTGACAGCCATGCACCGCTACACCGTCTC
>CAYPDO010000125.1:0-7250 GCA_964409495.1 uncultured Bordetella sp. | reverse complement strand
ACCACGAGGTGTGGGCCCACCTGCGCGCCAGCAAGTCGCCCAAGCCGGGCAGCTGGGTGAGCTTTGCGCGCGGCGCCTTCGAGGCCGAGGTGCTGGGCCGCGGCGGCCCCGATGACGCGCTGTTCCGCCTGCGCTTTCCGGCCGATCCGCTGGCCCTGCTGGAAGCCCATGGCCATGTGCCGCTGCCGCCCTACATCACCCATGGCGATGGTGCCGAAGACGTGCAGCGCTACCAGACGGTGTTTGCCAGCCGGCCCGGCGCAGTGGCCGCACCCACCGCCAGCCTGCACTTCGACCAGGGCGTGCTCGATGCGCTGGCCGCGCGCGGCGTGGCCAGCACGCGCATCACGCTGCATGTGGGCGCCGGCACCTTCCAGCCGGTGCGCAGCGAGAACCTGGCCGAGCACAAGATGCACAGCGAGTGGTACGAGGTAGGCGCCCAGGCCGTGGCCGACATCGCTGCCGCGCGCGCCCGCGGCGGCCGCGTGGTTGCCGCCGGCACCACCGCGCTGCGGGCGCTGGAATCGGCTGCGCTGGCCAGCGCCCGGGCCGGGCACGACGCGCTGCAGCCCGGCGCACGCGAGACCACGCTGTTCATCACGCCCGGTTTCGCATTCCGCGTGGTGGATCGGCTGATCACCAACTTCCATCTGCCGCGCAGCACCTTGCTGATGCTGGTGAGTGCCTTTGCCGGCCACGAGCAGGTGCGTGCGCTGTACCGCCACGCCATCGAATCGCGCTACCGCTTCTTCAGCTACGGCGACGCCATGCTGATCGACCGCGCCGTTGAAGGCCGGAGAAGTTTCTGAAATATCGGCTTAACAGACGAGGAGGCCGAGAACGCGGCTCCCCATAATCGGCGCCCGAGTGTCCCGGACTGTCCGGGGCGCCGCGATCTGGATGGAGCAGTCTTTTGAAGAAGTGGCAAACCTTGAGTGCCGTGCTGGCCAGCGCCGGCCTGATGGCCGCCTGCGGCGGCGGTGGCAGCGAATCCGGCACCCCTGAGGCCAACGCCAGCAACGACGCCAGCGTGACGCTCAGCGGCACCGCCGCCAAGGGCCTGATGGCCAATGCCGATGTCAGGGTGCACCCGGTCAAGGCCGATGGCAGCGTCGACACCGCCACCGTGCTGGCCAGCACCACCACCGACAGCAAGGGCAAGTACACGCTGCCGGTGTTCAAGGTCGCCAAGTCGCAGCCCTATGTGGTGAAGGTCACCGCCAAGGCCGACGGCAGCAGCAGCCACGTGGACGAGGTGCTGCGTGAATCCAAGCCCCTGCCGTCGGGCTTCTCGATGCGCACGCTGTTGATCGCGCCCAGCAGCGCCAGCCAGACCACCACCGCCAGCGTCACGCCGTTCAGCGAGATGGCCGTGGCCGCCGCGGCCAAGGCCAGCGGCGGCGTCACCGTCGTCAATGCGCAGCAGGCGGTGTCCACCGTCACGCAGCTGCTCGGCTTCGACCCGACCCAGGTGGCCGTGGCCGACAGCGTGGCCACCGCCACCACCGACGACCAGAAGAAGCTCGCGGTGATGCTCACCGCCGTGTCGCAGCTGGCCAACAGCGGCGAGCTGGGCTGCGCCACCGGCGACAACGGCGCCAAGACCCGGTGCGTGGTCGAGGCCCTGGCCAGCGCGGCCAGCACCACCACCATCAAGCTGGCCAGCACCAGTGGCAGCACCACCACCGATGTGTCGGCCAAGCTTGGCGCCGCGGTGAGCACGGTGCTGGCCAACCCGGCCCTCAGCGGCAGCGTGGGCACCTCCAGCCTGGCCACCGTGGTGGCCAACCTGGCCTGCACCACCAACTGCACGGCGGCCAGCACCGGCACCACGCCGGTGGTCGATGCCGTGGCCACCGCCATTGCGGCGGCCAAGCTGATGTTCGGCCAGATCAAGAGCGACTGGACCGCCATGTTCAGCCGCGGCGGCGCCACCTCGGTGGCCAGCGGCGCGCTGAACCAGCAGGCCTGGGCCTTCAGCCAGGCCATGACCGATGTGCGCGCGCCGGTCGACGTGATGGCCAAGGACGTCGGCACCATCGCCATGGGCATCGACTTCTACAACGACTACAAGGCCGGCCGCGTGCCCGCCACCATCACCGGCGTCAGCCGTGGCGACAGCAGCCAGGTCGACACCGATGGCCAGTTCGTGTCCGAACAAAACGCCTACCCGGCCGGCTGCACGGTGTACCAGGACGAAGCCACCAGCGTGCGCGCCACGAGCCCGGCCAATGCCAACTACATTGGCTGCGGCGCGCGCTACTACGTGATGGCCAGCGCGGTGAACGGCGCCTTCAGCAGCACCGAATGGCGTCACGCCTTCCTGATCACGCCGCAGGCCGATGGCAGCTTCAAGTACGACAGCCGCGCCCGCAAGCGCGTGCAGGAATGCCCCAGCAACGGCAGCTGCACGATCACGCTGAACCAGGCGCTGCAGTCCGACGCCAACGATGCCAGCTATGGCCGTTTCAGCGGCACGATCACGCCCACGCTCAGCGCCACCCATGGCGACATCACCAAGCTGGTGATCACCGGCGATCTGCCACCGGCATTCGTCAGCGGCGGCACCGAGCTGGACACGCGTGCGTTCAAGCACACGCTGGCCTTCGAGGGCACGCAGACGGTCAACGCCGACGGCACGGTGAGCAGTGCCGCCACCGGCAGCCTGGTGGCCAAGAGCAGCAGCGGCGCCACGGTGTCCACCGTGACGCTCAAGCCCAGCAGCCTGCTGCAGCTGCCGGTGAGCTTCGACGCCAACGGCAACGCCGTGGCCCCCGGCAAGAGCGGCAGCACGGCCTCGGGCGCGCACACCGCCGGCGCGGCGACGCTGAACCTGGTGTTCGCCAATGCCGCGGGTGAATTCGACGGCGTGCTGGCGCTGAGCGAACCCACCTGGGACAAGAGCCAGGTGGTGCTGATCCCGACCAAGGCCACGCTCAGCGGCGCGCTGCGCACCATCCGCAACGGCAGCAGCACCGAGTTCCTGAAGGGCGTGCTCACCGCCACGGCCACCGGCTTTGCCAGCTTCGACGCGCTGGCGGCCGCCGGCAGTGCCAACAGCTACCGCATGGACGTCAGCTTCGTGGGCACGGTCAACGCCCCCGATCGCCCGACGCTGGAGCTGAGCATCGGCGTCGGCGCGCGCTACAGCAGCGACGGCGAACCCGTGACCACCGGCATGACCATGCAGTACCGCAGCCTGGTCAACGGCACGCCGCGCACCGTGGTGTCGCTCACCGGCACCGCCAACGCGGCCGGCAACGGCATGAGCAACTTCAAGCTCAGCGAGGCCACCTCCGGCCTGGTGATGAACTGGGCCCCGGGCGCCAGCACGGTCGACCTGTGGCTGGGTGACACGCGCAAGATCGGCAGCCTGGCCGTCAGCAGCGGCCTGCTCACCTTCACCGACAACAGCTTCATCTCGCTGGACATCGGTTTGTGATGCGCCGCGCCACACGCAGCCGCCGCCGGGCCTGGCGCGCGGCCGGTGTGGTGCTGGCCTGCGCCGCGGCAGCCCAGCCGGCTGCCGCGCAAGCCGCATGCGACGCCGCCGCGCAGGCTTGCGCCGGCGGCGTCGTCACGTTCGGCCTGCGCAGCGACCACCATGCCGATCCGGTCTCGCTGGCCCTGATGGGCCATGGCCACTGGCGCAGCCGCGACTGGGCCCAGGTGGCCCCGCGCCCCGGCGACAACCTGGCGCGCATCGACGACGAGGCACGCCTGGGCTGGCAGGCGCGCAGCGGCGCCTGGGCGGGCTGGCAGATGGCGCTGCTGGCGCGCAGCCAGGCCACGCTGGTGGCCTCGCACGATGCGCTGGCGCTGGCCGCCCAGCTGGCCCGTGGCGAACGCCCGCCCGCAGATGCCGACTGGGCCGCGCGCGTGCGCCTGCGCGCTTTCACCGGTGCCGGGCTGGCGTTCGGGCGCGAGCATGCGCTCACGTTTGTGCCTGCGCCCGGCCGCTGGCAGGCGGCCTGGGAGCTGCAGGGCCTGGTGCTGGGCAGCTGGCGCGAGCGCAGCATCGCCGGCCCGGTGCACCTGGACGCCGCCAGCCAGCGCTACGGCTTTGCGCTGGGCTCCAGCGAGGCCTACAACCGCCTGCGCCTGCCGTTCCTGCAAGCCGCCGCGCGGCGCGGCGCCGGCCTGCTGCTGGGCGCGAGGCTGGATTGGCAGGGCGAAGGCGCCTGGGCGCCATGGGCCAGCCTGGCGCTGCGCGACGGCGGCTGGCTGCACTGGCGTGGCATGCCGCAGCAGCAGGCCACGCTGGACACCGACACCGCCACGACCGATGCCGACGGCTTTCTCGTCTACCAGCCGCTGATCCAGGGCCGCAACCGCCAGTCGGCCCTGACCCGCTGGCAGCCCTGGCGCACCCGCCTGGCCGGTGGGGTGACCGCGGCCGGCGGCCAGCGCTGGGGCCTGCGGCTGGACACCGAGCCCGGCTGGGGCGTGCTGCCGGCGCTGACCTGGCAGCTGCCGGCGGCCGCGGCCGGCGCGCCGGGCTGGGCCGGCCTGGGCTGGCAGGCCGAGTGGCGCACGCATGAGCGCCGCCTGACGCTGGGCCTGGACTGGCGCGGCCTGAGCCTGCGCCTGGGGGCCGACCGCCTGGGCGGCGGTGCCCGTTCGCGCGAGTGGGCGCTGGTCTGGCGGCAGGCGCTTCGGGGGGAGTGACGTCATCGGTCCTTGCGCAGCACGGCCTGCGGTGCACTGCTGTCGCCCAGCATGAACACCGTGTACAGGCCCTTGGCGGCGATGCTGGCGTCGGTCAGTGCGTACAGCGGCGTGGTCGACAGCGGCGAGCTCACCTCGATGCGCATGGCCGTGCTGGCCGGCACCTGGGCCCAGGCCGAGGCCTGGCCCTGGGCCACGTTGCCGGCCACGGCGCTGAAGTCGGCGGTCAGGGTCAGCGGCGCGTCCAGGCCGGCCACGCCGTGCACCAGGCGCAGCTTCGCGTTGCTGGTCACCGTGGGCAGGCGGTTGTCGTCGGCGATCAGCGTGACCTGCGGCGCCGTGGCGTCGCCCCACACCAGCAGCGTGTAGTCGCCGCCGGCCGGCATGGCCTGCGCGGCCACGCTGAGCGCCGTGCCGTTGACGCTGAGCACCACCGGTGCGGTGGCCGAGCCGGCAATCAGCGTGTAGGCGCCGATGCTGGGCGAGGTGGCTGCCGAGGCCAGCACGCTGCCGTTGACCGTGGCCGTGACCTTGCCGTTGCCCGACACCGCCGCCACCACGCGGGCGCGCGCCTGGGGGTTGGCGAGCGCCGTCACGCTGCCCTTTTGCACCGCCAGCAGGCCGTTGACCAGCACGCCGCCCGGGCCGGGCGTGAGGATCAACGTGGCCACCTGGGTGCTGGCCAGCACGAGGCCCGGCACATCCAGGCGCAGATCGCTCTTGTCACCGCTGCCGGTGACGCGCAGGCGGAAACTGCCCACGCCCAGCGAGATGCCGCTCACGCTCGCGCTGCCGGCCACGCCGGTGGCCACGGCGGTGGCGTCGTCCAGCGTCTCGTCGCTGCCGGTCACGTACACGTCCACGGTGCCGGCGTCCGGCGCCAGGTTCAGCACGGTCAGCGCGCTCTTGCCGCTGGCGGCCGCGCTGCTGCTCTCCTCGATCAGCGCGGTCTTCAGCGCGCCCTGCCAGCCGTAGGCCACCAGGGTGTAGGCGACGTTCTTGACGAAGCTGCGCGATGAACTCGACAGCGCGGTGCCCGAACCGTTCGAGGTGATCACCGTGCCCAGCGAATCGGTGGTGCCCACGTCCACATAGGCGCCCTGGGTGCCGTAGGCCACGGCGCTGTTCTTCAATGTGTCGTCCACATACAGGTCCAGCGCGGCATAGCCGGTGCTGGCGTTCAGCAGGCGCAGCTGCGCGGCGCCGTCGCCGTCGTCATCGCCGCCGCCACAGGCCGCCAGGGCCATCGATCCCGCCAGTGCCAGCCAGCCCGCCGCGCGCAACATCCACCGCATGGAATTTCTCTCTTGCCAGTTGTTCCTGAAGCGGCGATTGCAGCCGCGCACTGTCAAGCCGGGCTTGCGCAGTGATGCCGGCCGGTGAAGAAGTGCGGCCGCAGATGTCCGGTGCCGGCGCCTGCCGGGCGCGCCCCTGAGCCGGCCGGGTGAAGGGCACGGGGCTGTGCATGCCGGCCCGGCGTGAAAGATCCCCTGTTTTCCTTGGGGTCTTCGGCCTCTCGCGGGGTGGGCTTGCGGCCGATAGTGAGACAGAGAGCGCAAGGTGCGGCCACCCCCGGCGGCCGCAGGCCTGCGCAAGCCCAGAGTCCTTCCGGAAAGCGTGTCGCCATGGCCGAACCCACTGCCAGCAAGTCCTCCCTGTCCCTGTCGACCACCGCCGACCGGCTGATCTTCGGCGTGCTGGTCTTCAGCGCCCTGTTCGCCGTGGCCGTCGGCGCCACCTACGGCCAGCTCGGCACGGCCGTCGTCGGCGCCGTGGTGCTGGCCGCGGTGGGGGCGGTCGCGCTGTTCGGGGCGGCCGGCAGCACCGGCTCGCGCATCACGCTGGCGCTGGTGCTGATGGCCAGCGTGGCGCTGCACATCCAGCTGGCCCGCGGCACGGTGGAATACCACTTCGGCGTGTTCGTCACGCTGGGCCTGCTGCTGATCTACCGCGACTGGAAGCCCATCGTCGCGGCCGCCGGCCTGATCGCCGTGCACCATGTGGTCTTCGACCGGCTGCAGGCCGCCGGCGTGGGCGTGTACTGCATGGCCCAGCCCGATTTCGCCAAGGTGCTGCTGCACGCCGGCTATGTGGTGCTGCAGGCCGGCTTCGGCATCTACATGGCGCACATGATGCGCAACGTTGCCGTGGCCGCGCAGGAGATGGCGCTGCTGGTGGGCCACCTGGGCCAAGACAGCGAGGCCATGGCGCTGGATGTCGAGCAGGTGCAGGTGCGCAGCCGCGAGGGCCAGGCGCTGAAGGACGCGCTGCTGCGCCTGGGCACGGCCATGGGCCGCGTCGGCCAGGCCATCGGCAACATCCGCACCGCCAGCACCGAGATCGCCAGCGGCAGCGCCGACCTGAGCCAGCGCACCGAAGAAACCGCCAGCAGCCTGCAGCAGACCGCCAGCTCGATGTCGCAGCTCACCGGCACCGTGCGCCAGAGCGCCGATTCGGCGGCCCAGGCCAACCAGCTGGCCGGCTCGGCGGCGGCGGTGGCCCAGCGTGGCGGCCAGGTGGTGGGCCAGGTGGTGAGCACCATGGACGAGATCAACCAGGCCTCCAAGAAGATCGCCGACATC
>CAYPDO010000124.1:0-9750 GCA_964409495.1 uncultured Bordetella sp. | reverse complement strand
GCAGGCGTTGCCCCTTGTGAACCGGTGTTGGTCGCTTCAGGACTGCCGAGAATGAATGCTTCGCGCGAAGCCCGCGCCGACGCGGCATGCACCGCCGCCGAACCCACAATCCTGTTCTCCGACATCGAGGGCAGCACGCGCCTGTGGGAGTCGCACGAGGCGCAGATGGCCGTGGCCCTGGCCTGGCACGACGAGATCGTGGCGCACTGGGTGACGCGCTGCCGCGGTCGGGTGGTCAAGACCACCGGCGACGGCGTGCATGCCGTGTTCGACGACCCCGTGTCGGCGGTGCAGGCCGCGCTCGGGATGCAGCGCGCGCTGGCCGCGCCCGGCGCCACCCAGGGGCTGGCCTTGAAGGTGCGGTGCGGCCTGCATGCCGGCCCGGCGCAGCAGCGCGCCGGCGACGTGTACGGCCCGGCGGTGAACCGGGCGGCGCGCATCATGGCCGCCGCGCATGGCGGGCAGACCTTGCTGTCGCAGGCGCTGGCCGAGCGGCTGGCGCCGCAACTGTCGGACGCCCGCCTGGACGGCGCCACGCTGCGCGATCTTGGCCGCGTGCGGCTGCGCGATCTGTCGAGCCCGGAGCGCATGTTCCAGCTCGTGCATGCCGGCTTGCGTGCCGAGTTTCCGCCGCTGCGCTCGCTGGAGGGCACGCCCAACAACCTGCCGCAGCAGCTCAATTCCTTCATCGGCCGCGAAGGCGTGCTGGCCCAGGCCGCCCGCCAGCTGGCCGGCTGCCGGTTGCTCACGCTGCTGGGCATGGGCGGCATCGGCAAGAGCCGGCTCTCGGTGCAGCTGGGCGCGGCGCTGCTGGATGACTTTCCAGACGGGGTCTGGCTCGTCGAGCTGGCGCCGCTGACCGATGCGCGCCTGGTGCCCCAGGCCCTGGCCAATGTGCTGGGCCTGAAGGACGAGGGCGGCGAGGCGGTGGCCGAGTTGCTGGTGCGGTACCTGCGCGACAAGCGCGTGCTGCTGATCCTGGACAACTGCGAGCATGTGGCGGCGGCCGTGGCGGCCCTGGCCAAGCAGCTGCTGCAGACCGCCAGCGGGCTCAAGCTGCTGGCCACCAGCCGCAGTGCGCTGCAGATCGCCGGCGAGATCACCTGCCCGGTGCCCACGCTGGACGTGCCGGGCATGGCCGATGGCGCCGCCGCGCCCGCCGAACAAGAGGCCGATGCGCTGCTGCAGCACGAGGCCGTGCGCCTGTTCGTGGATCGCGCTGGGGCCGTCCAGGCCGGCTTTGAGCTCACCGCGGCCAATGCCGCGGCCGTGACGGAGATCTGCCGCGCACTGGACGGCATTCCGCTGGCCATCGAGCTGGCCGCGGCGCGCATCCGCACGCTGCCGGCCCAGGCCATTGCCGAACGGCTGGGCGACCGCTTCAGGCTGCTGAGCACGCGCGACGAAACCGTGCTGCCGCGCCAGCGCACGCTGCGCGCGCTGATCGATTGGAGCTTCGACCTCTTGCCCGAGGGCGAGCGCCGGCTGTTCCGCCGCCTGTCCGTGTTTGCCGGGGGCTGCACGCTGGCGGCGGCGGAAGGCGTGTGTGCCGGCGATGGGCTGCCCGAAGACGAGGTGCTGGATCGCTTGTCGCTGCTGGTGGAGATGTCGCTGGTGGCGCTGGAGCCCGAGCGGGGCCGCTACCGCATGCTGGAGACCGTGCGCCACTACGCGCACGAAAAGCTGCAGCAGGCGGGTGAGCTTGCCAGCCTGAGTGAGCGCCATCTGCATTGGCATGTGGCCCTGGCCGAGCAGGCGCGGCCGCAGCTGGCCGGTGCCGAGCAGGGCCTGTGGCTGTCGCGTCTGGACCTGGAGCGCGACAACTTTCTGGCGGCGCACCGCGCCAGCGCCTCGCTGCGCGGGGGCGATGGCCTTGCACTGCGCCTGATGCACGCGTTGCGGCCGTACTGGATCGATCGCGGCAAGCTCAGCCTCGGCCTGGGCATGGCCGAGGAACTGCTCGCGCGCATGGGCCTGCAGGCGCGCGACAGCGCGCGCTGCATGGCGCTGTTCGGCGCCGGGCAGATGAGTGTCTGGATGGGCCGTCACCTGCGTGCCCATGCATACCTGACCGAGTGCCTGGCCATCGCGCGCGAGATCGGTGACCAGGCCATCGTGGCACGCGTGCTGCAGCCGCTGGGCATCCTGGGCTGGCAGATGCACGACTACGAGGCGTCGCAGGCCCTGCTGGAAGAGGCCCTGGATCGCGCCCGGCAACTCGGAGAAGCGCGCGAGATCGCCGGTGCCTTGATTGCCCTTGCCATCCTGTGTCGCATCCAGGGGCGCCTGGGGTCAGCAGCGCCACTGCTGGCCGAGGCGGTGAGCATCGCGCAGCAGCTTGGCGATCAGCATGCGGCAGGCATCGGGCTGCTGAACCACGCCATGGTGCAGGTGAACGCCGGGCGCTATCGCGAGGCGGCCACGATGCTGGACGAGGCGGCGTCGCTGGCCGCCGCCACCGGCTCGCAAACCCTGGTGGCGGGCTGCATCGAAACCTGCGTCGGGCTGGCTGCCGCGCTGCGGCGCTGGGTGGCTGCCGCCGAGTTTCTGGGTGCGGCCGAGGGCTACCGGCTCGAGATGGGCCAGCCCCGTGATCATGGTGACCAGATCTTCCTCAACCCCTGGGTGGCGGCCACCCACGAGGCGCAGGGTGCCGACGCGGCGGCTCGCCATGCGTCGGCAGGCCGCGGCCGTGCACGCGCCGATGCCCTGGCCTGGGTTCGCGCCTGGCTGCTGGACGTGGCGCGCGGCCTCTGACCGCCCGCAGGGCCGGACTGGGCTGCGCCCGGCTGATGCAGCGCGCAGCCGCGCGCGGCGACCATGCGCCTGCCCTGGGGCTTACCAGTTGGCGAGCGGCGGATCGACGGCGAAGATGTCCTTGCCGTCGGTGATGATGATGGCGTACTTGAACTTGCCGGGCCGCGTGTGCCGGTTCAGGCAACGGAACTCCAGCCCGTCGTCGCTGCCGCGGCAGTTGACGATCTGGTCCTGCTGGGGGTCGATGTAGGTCAGGTCGCGGCCGTCCTGGCCGTGGGCCAGCGTGTCGTCCTTGCCGACCAGGCGCTGGACCTTGTACTTCACCTCGCCGACGATGGTGATGCCGCGACCGGGCACGAAGCGGAACTGCCGGGCGCCGGGCGCCTGGGCCTTCGGCAGTGTCCAGACGATCTCGACATCACGCTGGCCCGGCGCAAATTCCAGCGTGTGCGGCGACACGCCGATCGACGGCACGGGCGTGCTCAGGTCGATCTGCAGCGCCGGCCGGGCCGGATCCAGGCCCGACCAGTGGCCCCGGTGGCCGTGATGGTGGCCGCAGGCCGACAACAGGGCCAGCGCCGCAAGGGCCGCCAGCCGTGCCAAGTGCTTCTTCATGGAAAACCTCCCGTCATTTGTTCGCCGGTGATGATGCCGCATCCGCGGCCGGGGGCGCCGCCATCGCCGTGGCGGCCGGCGCCTGCGGCACCGCCCGTGCCGCGTCGCGCAGCGTGGCCAGTGGCGCCACGCAGGGCTGGCAGGGGCCCAGCAGCACGGTGCCGTCGTCGCTGGCCGAGGCGATGCGGCCATCGGCATGCCAGGCCAGCGCCGGCACCGCGTCGTCGTGGCGGTACAGGGCCGAGATCTCCCAGCCCTGGCGCGCATCCCACACGCGCACGCTGTTGTCGGCCCCGCCGGTGGCCACGAAGCGGCCGTCGGGGCTGAACACCGCGCTCATCACCGCCGCGCTGTGCCCGCCCGACAGCAGCACCGCCTGCGGTGGCCGGGCCGCCACCAGGCCCTTGAGCGGCCACACGCGGGCCGTGCGGTCGCCGCTGGCGCTCACCAGCGCCTGGCTGTCGGCGCTGAAGGCCAGGCTGCGCACCGTGCCGCCATGGCCGCTCAGGCGCAGCGGCGCGGCCTTTGGCGCCAGGCGATCAAACAGCAGCGCGTCGTTGCCATCGGCGGTGGCCACCCAGCGGCCATCGGCGCTGGGCACCGGGGCCAGGTGGCCGGCCGGGCCGCGCATGCGCAGCAGCGGCTGCGGGTCGGCCTCGGCCAGCGCCGCCACGGCCCACACGGCCACCTCGCCCTCGGGCGCGTCACCCCCCGCGCGCCGGCTGGTCACCAGTTCGGGCCGCGCCGGGTTGAAGCTGGCGGCTGTCCAGTGCTGCAGCCAGGCCGGGGTGATGCGCCGGTGCGTGGCCACGTCCCACAGCACCGGCTGCTGGCGGGCGTAGATGTCGTGCGTGCCGGCACGGGCCAGCACCTGGCTGCCGTCGTGGCGCCAGCTGCCGGCGCCAACCGTGTCGGCCTGCGCCGCCTCGAGCCGCTCGCTGCCCGGGTCCTTGCGGCGGCCCAGATCGGTCAGCGGCGCGATGCGGCACTGGCGCCGCTGCTCGTCGCGCGCATCGGCCTCGCCGCACAACAGCACCTGATCGCCGCGGGGGCTGAAGGCCACGCTTTCCTGCCAGTGGCCGGCGGCATCGAGCATGGCCGGCGCCGCAATGTGCCAGCGCCGCAGCGTGTGGTCGGCACTGGCGGTGACCACGCTGCCATCGCGCGTGAAGAAGGCGCGCTGCACCTCGTTGCGGTGGCCGCGCAGCACGGCCATCGGCGTGATGCCGCGCGTGGACCAGACCCGCGCCGTGCCATCGGCCGAGGCCGAGACCAGCAACTCGCCATCGGCCGACACGTCGGCATCGGTCACCCAGTCGTCGTGGCGGCGCACATCGCGGGTCTCCACGTCGGTCCAGAAGATCACGCGCTTGTCCGACACCGTCATCAGCTTGTAGGCGTCGTCGATGCGTCGCACCCAGTGCACGCGCAGCACCGGGCGGTCGTGGTTCAGGCGCTCCTCGCCCTTCTGGTCGGCCACCGTGGGGGCCAGGCGGCCGCCATTCAGGTCGAGCCGCCAGACGCGTGCGGTGCGGTCGTCACCGGCGCTGGCCAGCAGCGCCGGCTCGTCCGGGTGGAAGGCGAGGTCACGCACGGCGGTTTGGTGGCGCAGCAGCGAGGCACCGGCCGAGCCCAGGCCGATCCAGGGCCGTGCAGGCTGCCCGCGCTGCCACACGCGCACCTGGCCGGCGTTGTCGCCGGCGGCCAGCCACGCGCCATCGGCCGCGAACGCCAGCGCGGTGAGCGTGCTGTTCTGTGGCGAGGCCGGCAGCAGGGTCTGCGCCTCGCCCAGGCGGCCGTCGGCCAGCGTGGACAGCAGCAGCGAGCCGTCATAACAGCCGATGGCCACCTGCGGCACGGCGCCCTCGGCCACGGCCACGGTGCGCACGATGGCGCCCTGGCCCGGGCAGGCCAGGCTCTGGGCGGCGCCGCCCGCCAGCGGCAGCAGGTGCACGCGCCAGTCCTGGGTGTAGACCAGCACGCGTTCGGCAGCGCCCTGGCCCAGCACCCAGGCCCGCGCCACCGGGGCCGGCGCGCTGAGCGTGTGCTTCACCGCCAGCGTGGCTGGATCGAGCAGCCACACGCTGCGGCCACCCGCGGCCAGCAGCCAGCGCTGGTCGGCGCTCAGGCGCGCCTCGACCAGGGGCTCACCCAGCGGCACGATGGCCTCGGGCCGCGCCACGTCCAGCGCCGTCATGGCCTGGCGCAAGGCGTAGTCGGCGCGGCGGTTGTCGGTGTCACCCTCCAGCGCGCGCAAGGCCAGGTGGGCACTGGCGGCGGGGTCGCGCGGCAGCTCGAGCAGGGCGCTGTTGGTGAGCTCGCGCGCCTGCGTCAGGCGCTGCTCGCGGGCGCTGTAGAACGCGAAGCTGAACACGCCCAGCACGCCCAGCACCATCACGGCACGCCAGCTCAGGCGCTGCAGATGGCTGCGGCGCTGCGCCTTGTGCTCGGCGGCCGTGCTCGTGTCGACGAAGGCCTGCAGGGCGTCGCGCTGCGCCACGCCATCGCCGCCGGCCACCAGTTGCACCCAGCCCGCCGAGGGCCGGTTGGCGGCCAGCCAGATGCGGGTGCGTGCCAGATCGGCGCCGCGCAGCGGCTCACCCTGGCCATCGGTGTGCCGGCGGGTGGCGGCAAGCAGGCGCTCGAGCTCGCCGGCGGCCTCGACCTCGGCCACCACCCAGGCGCGCAGCTGCTTCCACAGCCGGATCAGGCTCTCGTGCGAGATGTCGATCACTGGCGCGGCGTCGAGGCTGACCTCGGTGCCAGGCAGCAGGAAGGCGGTGTCGGCGCGGCGGTAGCGCTCGACCACCTCGCGCACCGCGGCCTGGCCGGCCTCGCTGCCATCCCCGGCCACCGCCAGCAGCTGCGCATAGGGCAGCGGGCGGCGCACCTCGGTGCCATCACCCACGCGCTCGGTGAGGGCGCGGAACACCCGCTCCACCGTGCTGCCGGGCGCACCCAGCGGGCCCAGCGAGGCGCGCGCCTCTTCGGCATGGTTCTCGAGCGCCCTGGCCGCAGTGCCCACGGCGTCATAGTCTTCCAGGTCGATCGGGCGGCTGCCTTCGCAGGTTTCGGCCCAGCGCTGCCAGGTGCGCGACAGCACATGCTGCATCACCGGCAGATCGTCGAAATCGTCGCTCACGTCATTGAGCAGGCGCTGCACCAGGCGTGGCGCGATGCGCGCGCCACGCCATTCCACCGGCCGGATGATGGCTTCCTTGCGCTGCTCGCGCTTGAGCCGCGGCACCAGGTAGCCGCCGCGGCTCACGGCCTCGGGCAGGTCATGGAACTCGGCGCAGTTGCCCAGCGCGTCCGAGCGCAGCGTGATCACCACGCTGACCGGCGAGGCCGGGTCTTGCGCCGCGGCCAGCAGCAGCTTGACGAAGGCGGCGGATTCGTCGGGATCGCTCATGCGCTTGAAGCGGAACACCTCCTCGAACTGGTCGACCACCAGCAGCACGCGGGCCTCGGGCGAGTGCCGTGCCAGGCGCGACTGGCGCACCGCCTCCACCAGGCCCTGGCCACCCAGGCGCAGCTGGCCGAACAGCGCGCCGCTGCGCGCCAGGCGCTGCTCGGTGAGATCGCCGAGCGTGTGGTCGAGCTCTTCGTCCTCGTTGTCGTGCAGCACGCGCGCCAGCGGCTCGGCCAGGCGCTCGATCGGGCGGTTGCCGGGGCGCATCACCACCGGCCGCCAGTCGGCACCGTCGCCATCGGCGTGGCGCTCGCGCAGCTCGGCCAGCAGGCCGGCCAGCACCAGCGAGCTCTTGCCGCAGCCCGAGGCACCCGAGACGGCCAGGAAGGGCAGCTCGCCCAGGCGCGTGGCCAGTTCGGCGATCTGCTGGCCACGGCCGAAGAAGCGGTCGGATTCGCCGGGCTTGAAGGCCCGCAGGCCGGGAAAGGGGTTGGCCGCGATGAGCGCCAGCGCGCGTTCGCTGGCCATCAGGCGGGCCCGTCCGGCAGGGCCTTGACGAAGGCGGCCAGCTCGGCCTCGGCCGGGCTCACCAGGGCCCGGATCAGGCTGGCCTGCGGCGTGGCGAAATCGGTCTTCATGTCGTTGCCCTCGCCCATGACATACACCGCCAGGCGCTCGGGGCCGGCATGCCCGGCCAGGAGGTCGCTGTCCAGCAGGGCCTGCACCCATTCATCATCCTGCCGGTGCCACACGATCAGCGCCTGCGGGCAGTCGGCCAGCACCTTGGCCAGGCGCGCCGCATCCTTGGGCGCGCTGCCGGTGAAGCGCTGCACGACGGGCTTGACGCCCAGCCTGGCGGTCAGCAGATCCTTCAGCGCGTCGATCTCGGCGGCCTCGCCGTCCTCGACCAGCAGGGCCATGCCGCGTGGCTTGGCCAGCGCGCGGGCATCGGCCTTGGGCGCGGGCTTGGGCAGCTTGCTGAACATGTCCGACTTCAGCTCTTCGAGCGAGCCCTCGAACAGCTCGATGCCCTTCTCGGTCATCACCTTGCGGATGTGCTCGATCAGCGGCTGCTGCGCGGCATCGATGGTCTCGCACTTGAGCATGCGCACCAGCGGCGCAGGGCGGCCGCGCTGGGCCATGGCCTCGGTGGCCAGCTGCAGCTGGATGCGGCTGCGCTCGGCTGACAGCGGCTCGGTGGAGGTGGTGCCCGACACCAGGTGCACCGCGAGCAGCGAATCGGCCAGATCCTGGGCGATGCGGTCCTGGTAGTCGTCGGCGTTCCAGAGGTACTCGCGCTCGGGCACGACGACGAAGTTGCTCAGGCGCAGATCGCTGCGCAGGCGCTCGCGGTCGGCGTTCAGCTCGGGCGGCACGGTGGCCAGGAAGACCTTGCCCAGTGCCTGCTTCTTCTGCCGGCTGTGCAGGCCCTCGAGGGCCTCGGCCAGCTCGAACAGCACGCGGCCCATGCGCTCGTGGTAGGGCCCGTAGTCGCTGTCGAGCTTGGGATCGAGCTCGCGCCAGGGCTTGGGCTCGCGCACGAAGAACTCGTGGTGGCCGATCTCGGCCAGCTCGCGCGGCAGCTCCTGGTCGGGCTTGGGCGGGTGCTTGAAGATCGGCACCAGCTTGCGGCCTTCGTCCGGGCCGGCCTTGAGGCGGCCGAGGAAGCGGTCGAACTCCTTGCGGCACTCGGGGCTGTCGAAGTAGGTGCGCGAGATCACCGCCAGGAACAGGCCCGCGGTGTCGATGCCCTCGGCAATCGCGGGCCGCCAGGCCTCGCCGGCGTTGAGCTCGTCCTTGTCGCGCCAGATGCTGATGTCGCCCACGCGGTCGCGCAGCACTGTTTCCACCTGCTTGCGGAACGTGTCGATCCAGGCGTCGGGGCCCTCGTTGCTGGCGCGGCGGTAGCTGAGGAACAGGTCGTTCTTGAACTGCGGCAGGTAGCCCATGGTCAGGCCTCCGTCCGTCCGGCGGCGGGCCGGGGGCGGGGCGCGGTCAGGGCAGGGCCGGCGGGTGCGGGCATGGTGGTCGGGCTCCAACGACGGCCTCAACGGCCAGATGGCATCACGCCGGCCCCTGCGGCGGCCGGCCCTCACGGACCCAACGACACCTGGTCCCGCATCTGCGGCGGGATCAAAAAATCAGTATCACATGGCGTAACCGGATGTGATGGCCAGACACCGGTGCCGGGCTGCTTCAACGTGGGGATGGCGCAGGGCTGCGCCAGGCCGGCGGGCGCCGATGGGCGCGGTCAGAACTCGATGATCTCGGCGCCGAGGCCGCGCGCCGACAGCATGCTGCGCGCGCGTTCGGCCTCGGCCAGCGAGCCGAACGGCCACCAGGTGGCGCGCCAGCGGCCCTGGTGCTGGATCACCTCGCCCTGGCCCGACGCCGGTGCCGGCAGACGGGCGCGCACCGACATCATCTGCGCCAGCACGGCCTCCGCCGATTCGCGCTGGGCCATCGCCGGCGTGACGATGGCATACACGGTGCCGGGCTGCTGGGCCACGCGCACGGCGGTTTCCTGCGGCCGGGTCGGTCGGTCTGGCGGTGCCTGTGCCGGCAGCATGGCCGGCGCGGGCATGGCGGTGGTGCCGGTGGTGGCGCTGCGGGGGGTGTCGCTGCCAGCGGGCGCAGGCTCGCCCCGTGCGGCGGCCTGGGCCGCGGCCACCTGGGCGCGCGCGGCCTGCTTCTCTTCGTCGGACAGGCGAAAGCGGATGGCCACCAGCGGGCCCGATGCGCGCGTGACCGGATAGGCCGGCGGCGGCGTGTACGTGACGGTGACCACACTGGCCGGCGCCGAGGCTGCCGCCACCGCAGCCGCGGAGGCCGAAGCCGCGCCCGCCACCGCTTCGGCTGCGGCGCTGGCGGCAGGGGTGGCGTGGGCGGCGTTGGCAGCGTGCGCTGCGGCGGCAGGCGCCTCGGCGGCGCTGGCCGCTGCATGGGCCGCGCCGGCGTCGTGCGGC
>CAYPDO010000123.1:0-9758 GCA_964409495.1 uncultured Bordetella sp. | reverse complement strand
CGGCCGCCGCTCAGGGCATGAACAGCCGGTGCTGCTGCGCATAACGCAGCAGTTCCACCGCGGTGCTCACGCCGAGCTTCTGGCGGATCAGGGTCTGGTAGTTCGACACCGTCTTGGCCGACAGGTGCAGGCGCTGCGCGATCTCGTCCAGCGTCCAGCCGGCCACCAGGCCTTGCAGCACCTCGAACTCGCGCGGCGACAGCGCCAGGTGCGGCGGCCGGGCCTGGGCCTGCGCCGGTGCGGCCGCCAGGTCAGGTGACAGCACCGGGCGCTCGCCCGCGGCCACGCGGCGCAGCGCGTCCACCAGCACCTCGGGTGCGCTGCTCTTGGTGACGAAGCCATCGGCGCCGGCCTGCAGGGCCTGGGCCACCATGGCCGGGTTGTCGTGCATGCTGAACACCAGGGTGCGCAGCACCGGCCAGCGCAGCGCGATGCGGCGCAGCAGATCGAGCCCGCTGCGCCCGGGCATCGACAGGTCAAGCACCACCACGTCCACCGCCGGCACGGGGCCACGCTGCAGCGCCGACAGCGCGGCATCGCCGTCGCCATGCTCGGCCACCACCACGAAGCGCTGCTCGCTGTCGAGCAGCCGACGGTAGCCGGCGCGCACCACGGCATGGTCATCCACCAGCATCACGCGCAGGGGCTGATCGGCATGGAAGGATTGCGGCGCCATCGTGCGCCGATTGTCGGGCCTGCGTTGCCGAGAGGCTGCAGCGGCGCAGGTCAGGAAGTTTTCCCGGGTGGTCCGGCGCGCCGTTTGCAGCAAGCTGCGCCACAGCTTCAAGAACCGACGATCCGGAGACCCACCCCATGCAGTATCGCCACGGCCCGAGCCACGGCCCCGCAGCACCCCGCCCGACCGGGCTGAACCGCTCAGCGCGCGCGGCGCGTTGCGCCCGTCGCGGGCATGCCCTGGCGGCCCTGCCGGCCGCGCTGGCGCTGGCCCTGGCCGGCGCCAGCGCACCGGCTGCGCTTGCCCAGGCCGGCACCGCCCAGCAGGTGGAGGTGGTGGGCACCTCGCCGCTGGCCGGCCTGGGGGTCGACCGCGAGCTGCTGCCCTATGCCAGCCAGGTGCTGCGCCGCAGCGCGATCGACACCGCCCAGGCCGACCATCTGACCGATCTGCTGCGCCGCCGCGCCAACGGCATGCAGGTCAATGACATCCAGGGCAGCCCGTTCCAGGCCGACCTGACCTTCCGCGGCTATCGCGCTTCGGGCCTGCTGGGGGCCAGCCAGGGCCTGTCTGTCTACCTGGATGGCGTGCGCATCAACGAGCCCTTTGGCGACGTGGTGAACTGGGACATGGTGCCCGAGTTCGCGCTGGGCAGTGTCACCGTGCTGCCCGCGGCCAACCCCAGCTTCGGCCTGAACACGCTGGGCGGCGCCCTGGCACTCGGCACCGTCAGCGGCCTCAGCGCACCGGGCCTGCAGGCCGAGCTGCGCTGGGGCAGCCACGGCCGGCTGCAGGCCCACGCCGGGCTGGGCCAGCAGCATGCCGATGGCTGGCACAGCTGGGTGGGCGGCAGCGCCTTTGGCGAAGAGGGCTGGCGTGACCATTCCAAGGGCGACCAGGCGCTGGTGATGGCCAAGATCGGCCGCCAGTGGGGCCCCACGCACTGGGAGCTGTCGGCGCTGGGCGGCCGCGCCACGCTGGTGGGCAATGGCCTGGTGCCGGCGGCCACGCACGACGACGGCGAGTTCACGCCCGATCTCTACGCCACGCGGCGCAGCGCGGTATTCAGCCACCCCGACCGCACGCGCAATACGCTGGGCCAGCTGACGCTCAACGCCAGCCACCAGCTGGATGCCGACAGCCGGGCCCAGGCCCTGGCCTACGTGCGCAGCAGCCGGCGCAGCACGGTGAACGGCGATGTCGCCGACGATGCCGATTCGGCCGACGAGAACGCCTCGCTCAACACCACCGCCACGCGCCAGCGCAGCTGGGGCCTGGCCGCCAGCCTGGCGCGGCGCCAGGGCGCGCACCAGTGGCAGGTGGGCGCCACGCTGGACGTGGCACGCGTCAGCTACAGCCAGCACGAGCAGGAAGGCGCGTTTGACGCCAGCCGCGGCGTGCTGGCCGGCGACGAGGCAGCCGAGCTGAGCGCCTCGGTCACCGGCCGTGCCAGCACGCTGGGCCTGTATGCCACCGACACCTGGCGCCTGGCGCCCGGCACCCACCTCACCGCCACGCTGCGCTACAACCGCGCCCGGGTGAGCAACCTGCTCACCACGGTGGACGACGACACCGGCGTGCTCGAAGCCAAGCCCGAGGAGACCTTCACCTACACCAGCCTCAACCCGGCCATCGGCCTGGCGCAGGCGCTGAGCCCCACGCTCACGCTGTTCGGCAACCTGGCGCGCAACACCCGCGTGCCCACCGTCATCGAGCTGGGCTGCGCCGACCCCGACGAGCCCTGCCGCCTGCCCGTCGGCCTGCAGAGTGACCCCTACCTGAAGCAGGTGCGCGCCACCAGCATCGAGGCCGGCCTGCGCTGGCGCCCGGCGGCCGGCCAGCGCCTGGAGCTCACGCTGTTTCGCAACACCAACCGCGACGACATCGTGTTCGGCAGCGTCAGCGCCACCGGCCAGCTGGGCTACTTCCAGAACTTCGCGCGCACCCGCCACCAGGGCCTGGATGCCGGCTGGGAGGGCCGCTACGGGCCGTTCAGCGTGCAGGCCGGCGTGAGCCTGCTGGACGCCACCTATCAGGCCCACGGCGTGCTGCGCATGGGTGAGCGCAACGTCAGCATCACGCCGGGCACACGCATGGCCGGCCTGCCGCGCCAGCAGGCGCGGGTGGGCGCCGACTGGCGCTTCGCGCCGGCCTGGTCGGTGGGGGCCGATGTGCAGCTGCTGTCGCATCGCAGCGTGCAGGGCAACGAGGACGGCCTGCTGGAAGACGGCGAGGACGAGGTGCACCGCCTGCGCATCGGCGGCTACGGCATCCTGAACCTGCGCGCCAGCTGGCAGCCGCGCCCGGGCCTTGAGCTGATGCTGCGCGTGAACAACGCGCTGGACCGCCGCCACGAGACCTATGGTGCGCTGGCCGAGACGGTGTTCGATGCCCAGGGCCGCTACACCGGCGTGGAACACGATGCGCTGTTCGTGGCGCCCGGCGCACCGCGCAGCGTTTACGCGGGCGTGCGGCTGAGCTTCTGAGCGCTCAGGCGCCCGCCGCGGCGGGTGCTGCCAGCCAGCGCGCCTGCAGGCTGGCAGCCAGGCTCAGGCCGGGGCGCGCCGCATCGGCCGAGGCCGGCGCCACCATCAGTTCGCCGCCCAGCGCCCACACCCGCTCGCGCAGGCCGGCCAGGCCGTTGCCGCGCTGGCTGGCCAGCGGCAGCGCATCGGCCAGGCCCACACCGTCGTCCACCACCGACCAGTGCACCTGCAGCGGCGCACCGGCCACGGCCGGGCCCAGCAGCCGCAGCGTGATCTGCGCCTGCCGCGCCTGGGCATGGCGGGCCACGTTGGTCAGCGCCTCCTGCGTGATGCGGTACAGCGCCAGCGCCAGCGGGCGTGGCAGCTGCAGCGGCGGTGCGCCACCGCCGGCCGCACCCACACCGGCCGCACCCACACCGGCCGCACCCACACCGGCCGCGTGCGTGGGCCAGGGCGCCGGCGCGGCCTGCGCATCGGCCTGCCAGCTCAGGCTCAGGCTGCACTGCAGGCCCTGCGTGCGCGCCGACGAGGCCCAGCCGCCCACCAGGGCCTGCAGCAGCGCGGCCAGGCGCTCGGGCGGCTCGCCGTCGTCATGGCCCTCGCCAGCCTCGCCACCCTGGCCGCTGCCAAAGGGCTGCAGCCGCGCCAGCAGCGCGCGGATGTCCTGCTGGATGCAGGCGCACTGTTCCACCAGGCCGGCCACCACGGGCTGCAGCTCGGCGGCATCGGCGGCCAGCGGCGGCGCGGCGGTGGCCAGGCGGCGGCCCAGCCAGGTGGCATCCACCCGCATCGCGGTCAGGCGCTGGCCGAACTCGTCATGCAGCTCGCGCGCCAGGCGCGCACGTTCGTCCTCCTGCAGCGTGAGCACCTGGCGGCTGAGCAGGCGGCGCTCGGCCTCGGCGGCGTCCAGCGCGCCGCCCAGGTGGCGCAGCGCGGCGGCCAGGGCCTCCAGCTCGCCCACCGGCATGGTGGGCAGGGCCTGCACGGCCTGGGTGTCGTGCGCCTCGATGCCGGCAATCGAATCCAGCAGCCGGCTCAGCGGCGCCAGCGCACGCCGCAGGTTCCAGCGCATCACCAGCAGCAGGCCGGCCACGCAGGCCAGCAGCAAGGCCAGCATGTCGATCACGCTGGCCAGGGCCTCGCGGCGCTCGCTGTCGGGCGAGGCGGTGAGCGTCACGGTCCAGCGGCTGCCATCGGGCCGCGGCACCTGCCAGGCCACGCTGCGCGGCGGGCCGGCATCGAAGACGGCGCGGTGCAAGCGCGCCAGCGCTTCGCGCGGGCCCGCGGCATCGGGCATGGGCTCGGGCGCCAGCAGCACCGAGCCATCGGCACCCAGCACCTGCAGCAGCAGGTGGCGCAGCGGATGCTCGGCCTGCAGCGCACGCAGCGAGGCCAGCGCCGCGCGGTCATCGGTCTGGCCCAGGTGGCCCAGCCGCGCCATGGCATTGGCCAGGCTCATCGCGGCATCGACCTCGTCGTCGATGTCGTCGGCCATGCGCAGCAGGCCCACCCCCAGGGCCGCCACCAGCACCAGTGCCGCCACCCAGGCGGCGCGGCGCATGATCAGGCGCGGCAGGGTCAGCGGGTGCGTGGCAGCACGCACTGCGGCGGCCGGATCGGGGGGCGTGGGCATGGCGGGATTGTCGGGCGCCGCGCAGCACCGGCGCGCGGCGCGCCTCAGCTGGTGGGACCGACCAGGCCGTGTTCGGTGACCAGGCGCATCAGCGCGAAATCGCTGTGCACGCCCAGCTTCTGGCGCACGATGGACATGGTGTTGTGCACCGTCTTGCTGCTCACGTGCAGGGCCTCGGCGATGGTGGCCACGGCCAGCCCGTCGGTGAGCAGGCGCAGCACCTCGAACTCGCGCGGCGTCAGCGCGCCCAGCGGCCCCAGGCTGTGCGCGCGGACGGGGTCGCCGCCGGCCAGGCCCAGCCAGGCCTGCAGCAGCTCGCCGGTGTAGACGCAGCGCCCGTGGGCCACCTGGCGCAGCGCGTCGATCATCTGCGAGGGCTCGCCATCCTTGGTGACATAGCCCATTGCGCCAGAACGCAACGCCTGTAGGGCGTAACCCTCGTGTGCATGCATGGTGAACACCAGCACCCGCAGCTGCGGGCTGCGCGCACGCAGCCGGCGTATGGCCTCCAGCCCGCTGTCGCCCTTCAGGCTGAGGTCGACCACGGCCACATCCACCACCTGCTGGCGCACGGCCTCGCAGGCCTGGGCCGAGGTGGCGGCCTCGGCCACCACCTGCATGTCGGGCTCGCTGTCGATCCAGCGTCGATAGCCCGCGCGCACCACGGCGTGGTCGTCAAGCAGCAGCACCTTGATCACGGCCTCGTCTCCTGGGTGGCCGCATCGCCGCGGCCGGTGCTCCATTTGATTGCAAGCCATGTTCCACGCGGGGCGCTGCAAACCGGGAAGCGTTCCCGATCTGCACGGGAAGCGCTCACGCGACAGCCCGGCGGGGGCTTCCTAGCATGGCCGGCAAGCCCTACCTGCCATGCCGGCAGAGCGGCTCGCTTGCCCCATCTGGAGGAGACCATGAACCTGAAGAACCTGCGCCGTGCCACGGCCACTGCAACTGCCGCGTCCGTGACGGCCATGCTGGCTGGCCTGAGCGCCCTGCCCGCCCATGCCGTCAAGCCGGTGAGCTGGGACGACATCGCCCGCGACCACGCCACCGGCAGCGACGTGCTGACCTACGGCCTGGGCCTGAAAGCCCAGCGCCACAGCCCGCTCAAGCAGATCAACACCAAGAGCGTGAAGGGCCTGGTGCCGGCCTGGAGCTTCAGCTTCGGCGGCGAGAAGCAGCGCGGCCAGGAGGCCCAGGCGCTGATGCACGACGGCGTGATCTACGTCACCGCCTCGTACTCGCGCTTCTTCGCGCTGGATGCCAAGACCGGCAAGCAGCTGTGGATGTACGAGCACCGCCTGCCCGACGACATCCGGCCCTGCTGCGACGTGGTCAACCGCGGCCCGGCGATCTATGGCGACAAGGTGTTCTTCGGCACGCTGGACGCCCGCGTCGTGGCGCTCGACCGCGCCACCGGCAAGGTGGTGTGGAACGAGAAGTTCGGCGACCACAAGGTGGGCTACACCATGACCGGTGCGCCCTTCGTGGTGAAGGACAAGACCAGCGGCAAGGTGCTGCTGGTGCATGGCAGCTCGGGCGACGAGTTCGGCGTGGTGGGCTGGCTGTACGCCCGCGACCCCGACACCGGCGCCGAGGTGTGGGCGCGCCCGATGGTCGAAGGCCACCGCGGCCGCCTGAACGGCAAGGAAGCGAGCTTCACCGGCGACCCCAAGGCACCGAGCTGGCCGCGCGACAAGGACGGCAACCTGGTCGAGGCCTGGCAGCACGGCGGCGGCGCGCCCTGGCAGACCGCCAGCTTCGACGTGGACACCAACACCGTGATCATCGGCACCGGCAACCCGGCGCCCTGGAACACCTGGAAGCGCACCCAGGAAGGCGACGACCCGCGCAACTGGGACAGCCTGTTCACCAGCGGCCAGGCCTATGTGGATGCCGGCACGGGCGATCTGAAGGGCTTCTTCCAGCACACGCCCAACGATGCCTGGGACTTCTCGGGCAACAACTCGGTGCTGCTGTTCGAGTACAAGGACCCCAAGACCGGCCGGCAGGTCAAGGCCAGCGCACACGCCGATCGCAACGGCTTCTTCTTCGTGACCGACCGCGAGAAGCTGGCCAATGGCGCGGGCATGGTTGGCAAGCCCACCGGCCTGGTGGGCGCCTGGCCCTTCGTGGAAGGCATCACCTGGGCCACCGGCTTCGACCTGAAGACCGGCAAGCCCAACATCGTCAAGGGCCAGCACCCGCCGCTGCCCAAAGCCGGCGCCGACAAGGGCGATTCGATCTTCGTCTCGCCGCCCTTCCTGGGCGGCACCAACTGGATGCCGATGTCGTACTCGCCGGACACCGGCCTGTTCTACATCCCCGGCAACCACTGGGCGATGGACTACTGGACCGAGAACCTCACCTACAAGGCCGGCAGCGCCTACCTGGGCCAGGGTTTCCGCATCAAGCGCATGTTTGACGACCACGTGGGCATCCTGCGCGCCATCGATCCGCTGAGCGGCAAGATCGTGTGGCAGAAGAAGGAGAAGTTCCCGCTGTGGGCCGGCACGCTGACCACCGCTGGCGGCCTGCTGTTCACCGGCACCTCCGACGGCTTCGTCAAGGCCTTCGACGCCAGGACGGGCGAGGAGCTGTGGCACTTCCAGACCGGCTCGGGGGTGGTCAGCGTGCCCATCACCTGGGAGATGGATGGCGAGCAGTACCTCGGCCTGAGCAACGGCTACGGCGGCGCCGTGCCGCTGTGGGGTGGCGACATGGCCGAGCTGACCAAGCAGGTCACCCAGGGCGGCAGCTTCTGGGCCTTCAAGCTGCCGAAGCGGTGACCCCCCCGAAGCGGCTTCGCCGCCTCCCCCCCAGGGGGGGGCACCGCCAGCGGACCGGCAAAGCCGGATCCGCGGCGGTTGCTGGGATCGGACAACGCCTTGTCGGCATCTGCTTGCTGGCGATGGCCTGCGCAGTTGGCGCGCAGCCGGCGGCCACGCTGGAGGTGGCGGTGGTCAATGGCTGCCACCTCTGGCCCTATGCCCAGTGCCCGGGCGCCGACCTGCGCGGCGCCAATCTGGTGGGCAAGGACCTGCGCGGCGTGAACTTCCGCGGTGCGCAGCTGCAAGGGGCTGACCTGCGCTCGGCCAATCTGGCCGGCGCCACGCTGGACGGGGCCGATCTCAGCGGTGCCAGCGCCTATGCGCTGAACGCGCCGGGCGCCTCGTTCCGGCGGGCGCGGCTGGTGAAGGTAAACGCCGAGCAGGGCCGCTTCTTCCGCGCCGATTTCAGCGGTGCCGAGATCATCGGCAGCAATCTTGAGATGGCGCGGATGAACTTCGCGCAGTTCGTCGGCGCGCGCATCGTCGACTCCGACCTGCAGGAGGCCAAGTTCGTGACCAGCAATCTGCGCGACGCCGAACTGGCCGGCAACAAGCTGCGCTTCACGATCTTTCCCGATGCCGAGATGAGCGGCTGCCGCGGCTGCCCGAAGGACTGGTGACATGACAACCCCCCGCCCTGTCGCCCGCCTGGCGGCCGCACTGGCCGCCGCAATGGGCGTGCCCCTGGCTTTTGCGGCACCGCCTGCCCCCGAAGCGGCCGACCCCAGCCTGCCGGCACTGTCGGCCACGGCCGCGCAGGCGCCCAACCCCTACCGCGGGCAGGGCGCGGTGCTGGCCGCGGGCGCGGCCGCCTATGCCCGCCACTGCGCGGCCTGCCATGGCGAGAAGGCCGAGAACGCGGTGGCCGAGGGCCCCGACCTGCGCCGCCTGAACACCGCCTGCCAGCGCCTGCGCGATGCCAGCCTGCGCCCACGCTGCCTGAAGGACGTGGACGCGTACTTCCTGCAATCGGTGCTGCACGGCAAGCTGCGCGCCGGCCTGATGCACATGCCGGCCTGGCAGGGCATGCTGGCCCCGGAAACCATCTGGGCCATCCGCAGCTACACCGAGACACGCCCGGTGCCACCGCCGCGCACCTTGCCGGATCTGCCGCCGGTGTCGGCAGAAGCGGCGAAATCGCCCTGACCGCGCCAACGCCGCCCTGCGGCCACCGCGGTACTGGCTGCGCCAGCAGCCGAGGCCACGGCCGGGCCAGGCGCTGGCGCGAACTCAGCGCTTGCGCGCGCTGATCGTCACTTCCACCCGGCGGTTGGGCAGCAGGCATTCCTGCAGATCGGCCGGCTTGGCGAAGCGGTTCTCGCAGCCCTGGATCTGCTGCTGGTCGCCGCGCGCGGCGGTGTCGATCAGCCTGGCCTCCACGCCCAGCTTGACCAGCATGTCGCGCACCGTGGCCACGCGCTTTTCAGACAGCTGCTGGTTGTAGCTGGCCTGGCCGGTGCCGTTCAGGCGGTCGGCATGGCCCACCAGGCGGATGCTCTGCACCTCCAGCTTCTGCTCGCGCAGCTGGCCCACCAGCTGTTCGAGCTGCAACACGCTGTACGGGCGGATGTCGCCGGCCGTGTGCTTGTCGAAGTTGAACACCACCTGGGCGGCCAGCTGGAACTGCTGCACCACCGGCGGCGGGGCCTCGCGCGGCACGGGCACGGGCACCGGCAGCGGTGCCGGCGGGGCCGGCGGCGGCACGCAGGCCTCGGCCAGCGCACGCGCCTCGCCCAGCAGGTCTTCGGCGATCTGCACATAGGGCTTGGCATGGCGCCATTGCTGTTGCGCCTGCTCGTTGCCGGCATGCACCAGCTCCACCTCGGCGCAGGCGGCCTTGTGCTGGGCGCAGCGCCAGCCGGCATGGCCTTGCAGGCCCTGGGCCGCGGCCCACAGGTCAGGGCGGATGGCCACCGCCTCGCCGACCAGTGGCGTGGCCATGGGCAGCGGGCTGGCGCCCTGCTCCATGCCCACGATGAGCTTTTCGCTCTCGGTCAGCGCGGCCTGCGGGAAGGGGCCACGGTCATTGCGCGTGTACTCGTGAAAGCTCACGTCCAGCCAGCACTGGGCCTTGGCCAGGTGGTAGTCGCGCACCGGGCGGCCGCGGTCGTTCAGGCCCTTGATGCGCGCCTGCA
>CAYPDO010000122.1:0-9774 GCA_964409495.1 uncultured Bordetella sp. | reverse complement strand
GTCCATTTCGCCACCGGGCTTCAACGAGATGCCGCCGGTGTCGAAGGTGATGCCCTTGCCCACCAGCACCAGCGGGGCCACGGTCTTGGCCGCGCCCTGGTAGTGCATGACGATGAACTTGGGCGGCTCGGCCGAGCCCTGCGCCACCGACAGGAAACTGCCCATGCCCAGCGCCTCGCAGTGCTTGCGCTCGAGCACCTCCACCTTCAGGCCATGGCTGCGGCCCAGCTTGCGCGCCTGCGCCGCCAGCACCGTGGGCGTGCAGTGGTTGCCGGGCAGGTTGGCCAGCTCGCGCGCCAGCGTCACGCCCTCGGCGATGGCGGCGCCACGCGCGAGGCCCTCGTTGGCCGCGGCGGCCTGCGCCTTGTCGGCCACCAGCAGCGTGAGCTTGGCCAGCACCGGCGCGGCCGGCGCGCTGGGCTTGGTGGCGCGGTAGACGTACACCGCATCGGTGGCCGCCTGCACCAGGGCCTCGGCCTGCGCCGCCGTGACGGCCCCCGCCCCGGCGATCAACACCGCCAGGTGCTTCACCCCCAGGCCCTTGACCAGGCCCAGGCCGCTGGCCGCTGCGGCCTTCAGCGCCTTGGCGCTGCCGTCCTTGGCCACCACCACCGCCAGGCGCTGCGCCTTCAGCCCGGCCACGCGGCCCAGGTAGGCGCTCTTGCCTGGCTTGAGCGTCAGGTCAGCCTGCGCCACGGCCTCGGTGACGGCCTGGCCGATCACGCCATCGATCGCCGGCGGCAGCGCATCGCCCACCATCACCAGCAGCACGGCATCTGCGCCCACACGGCTTGTGGCCTCGGGCGCGATCACGAGAGATCTGCAATCCATAATTCGCTCGGGTTAGAAGAGCCAAAGATGTTATTCGATTCAACTGTGCGGCGCGAACTGGCGAGAAGCTTCGGGGCCACCCTCGTGGTGATCCTGACCATCGTGATCACGATGATGCTGATCCGCACGCTGGGCATGGCCGCCGGCGGCAACGTGGCGCCCGAGGATGTGGTGCTGGTGCTGGGCTATTTCGCGCTGGGCCATTTGCCGACGATGCTGTCGCTGTCGCTGTTCATCGCCGTGGTGGTGACGCTGGGGCGCATGTACCGCGACAGCGAGATGGTGATCTGGTTTGCCAGCGGCGTGGGCCTGGGCCGCTTCGTGCGGCCGGTGCTGCGCATGGCCTGGCCGGTGCTGCTGGCCGTGGGGCTGCTGCTGCTGTTCGTCTGGCCCTGGGGCAACCAGGCCGGTGCCGAGCTGCGCGGGCGCTACGAGCAGCGCTCTGACCTGTCGCGCGTGACGCCCGGCGTGTTCCAGAGCTCGCGCGACGGCAGCCGGGTGTTCTTCATCGACCGCGCCAGCCAGGACGACCCGGCCGGCGCCGAAGGCCAGAATGTGTTCGTGCTGGCGCGCCGCGACACGCTGGAATCGGTCACCTCGGCGCACAAGGGCCGTCTGGTGGATGCGGGCGAGCAGCGCATGCTGCAGCTCGACGAGGGCCAGCGCAACGACGTTGACAGCGCCACCGGCGTGCGCACGCTGTCCAGCTTCGGCCGCTACCGGGTGGTGGTCAGCGATGCCGCCGCGCGCAGCGCCGAGGAGCGCCCGCCCAAGGCCACCTCCACGCTGGGCCTGCTGCGCAAGCCCACGCCCCGCAACCAGGGCGAGCTGACCTGGCGCTTCGGCCTGCTGCTGGCAGCGGCCAACCTGCTGCTGCTGGGCGTGGGCCTGGCGGCCACGCAGCCGCGCCGGGCCTCGAACTGGAACCTGCTGTTCGCGCTGCTGGCCTTCGTGAGCTACTTCAACCTGATCAACCTGTCGCAGACCTGGGTGGCGAACGGCCGCCTGGGCATGGGCGCGGCGCTGGGCGGCATCCACGGCGGCGTGTTCGCGCTGGCGCTGCTGCTGATCTGGTGGCGCGACCATGCCACGGTGTGGCGCGCCAGGCTGGGCCTGGGCGGCGGCCGCGGCACCGCGGCCTCACCGGCCGTGGCGGGGGCGGCGCGATGAAAACCCTGCGCCGCCTGCTCTACCGCGACATCGGCTGGTCGGTGGTGTTCGTGGGCCTGGCCTTCCTGAGCCTGTTCTTCTTCATCGACTTCGTCGACGAGATCGAGGACGTGGGCCGCCATGGCTATAGCCTGGGCCGCGCGGCACTGCGCACGCTGCTGCTGGTGCCGGGCCACTTCTACGAGCTGTTCCCGATCGCGGTGCTGATCGGCACCATCTACGCCATGGCGCGGCTGGCGCAGTCGTCGGAGTTCACCATCCTGCGCACCGCCGGCCTCGGGCCGGGCCGGGCGCTGCGCCTGCTGGCCGTGCCGGGCCTGGCGTTTGCGCTGCTGACCTTCGGCGTGGGCGACTACCTGGCGCCGCTGACCGAGCGCGAGGCGGTGGCGCTGAAGGCCGGCACGAACGGCGTGAGCCTGGGCCGCACCGGCGCCTGGCTGAAAGAGCGCCGTGCCACGCCCGACGGCGAGCGCGCGGTGTCGGTCAATGTGCAGGCGGTGGCCGGCGTGGGTGAACTGCGCGGCGTGCGCATCTTCGAATTCGACGACCAGGGCCGCCTGCGCAGCCGCATCGAGGCCGCCGAAGCCTCGGTGCGCGACGGCCACTGGCAGCTGCGCGACGCCCAGCGCACCGACTGGCCCACGCCCGAGGGCGCCGGCCGCGGCCAGGGCCTGCAACTGGGCCGCCATGCCACGCTGGACTGGCCCAGCGGCCTGCAGGCCGCCGTGGTGACCGCCGCGCTGCTGCCTGTGCAGACCATGTCCACGCTCGACCTGTGGCGCTACACCCGGCATCTGGCCGACCAGGCGCAGGATGTGCAGCGCCACGAGATCCAGTTCTGGAAGAAGGCCTTGTACCCGCTGGCCTGCGTGGTGATGGTGGCGCTGGCCCTGCCCTTTGCCTACCTGCATGCGCGTGCCGGCGGCGTGAGCTTCAAGGTCTTCGGCGGCATCATGCTGGGCATCAGCTTTGTGCTGCTGAACAACGCCGCCGGCCACCTGGGCATGCTGCGCCACTGGACGCCCTGGCTGGTGGCCGCGGCACCCGGTCTGCTCTACCTGTTGATCTCGATGGCGGCCTTTGCATGGCTGGTGAGGTACCGATGACCCCCGACGCTCCGGCCGACGACGGCCTGCTGCTGTTTGCGCATGGCGCGCGTGACCCCCTGTGGTCGCGGCCCTTCGACGCCGTGGCGGCGCAGTGCCGCCACGCGCGGGGCGAGCCGGCCGGCGGCCACGGCGCGGCCAGCCGCGTGGCGCTGGCCTTTCTCGAGTTCATGCAGCCCGGCCTGCTCGACGCCGGCCGCCAGCTGGTGGCCGCAGGCTGCCGCGCGGTGGACATCGTGCCGCTGTTCCTGGGCGCCGGCGGCCATGTGCGCAAGGATCTGCCGGCCCTGGTGGCCCAGCTGCGGGCCGAACACCCGCAGGTGCAGTGGCGCCTGCGCCGCGCGGTCGGCGAGGCCGATGCCGTGGTGCAGGCCATGGCCCGGGTGGCCCTGCAGGCCGGTGAGCAGCCCGAGGTGCGGGAGCCATGAACCTGCACCAGTTCCGCTTCGTGCAGGAAGCCGTGCGCCGCAACCTCAACCTCACCGAGACGGCCAAGGCGCTCTACACCTCGCAGCCAGGCATCAGCAAGGCCATCCTCGAGCTCGAAGAGGAACTGGGCGTGGACATCTTCGCGCGCCACGGCAAGCGGCTGAAGCGTGTCACCGAGCCCGGCCAGCTGGTGCTGCAGTCCATCGAGATCATCATGCGCGAGGTGGCCAACCTCAAGCGCATCGGCGACGAGTTCAGCAAGCAGGACGCCGGCACGCTGTCGATCGCCACCACGCACTCGCAGGCGCGCTATGTGCTGCCCGAGCCGGTGGCCCAGCTGCGCCGGCAGTTCCCCAAGGTGCAGGTGCAGATGCACCAGGGCACGCCCGGCGACGTGGCGCGCATGCTGATCGACGATGTGGCCGAGATCGGCCTGGCCACCGAGGCGCTGGCCGAGCACCCGAACATCGTCTCGCTGCCCTGCTACGACTGGCAGCATGTGATCGTGGTGCCGGCCGACCACCGTCTGGCCACGGTGGAGCGGCCCACGCTGGAGCAGCTGGCGGCCGAGCCGCTGGTCACCTACCACCCCACCTTCAGCGGCCGCACGCGCATCGACACCGCCTTCGCCCGCGCCCGGCTCAAGCCCAACATCGCGCTGGAGGCCATCGACGCCGATGTCATCAAGACCTATGTCAAGCTGGGCATGGGCGTGGGCGTGGTGGCCGAGATGGCGGTGCGCGGCGACGCCCCCGATGCCACGGGCGCCGGCCTGGTGGTGCACCCGGCCGGCCACCTGTTCGGCACCAACACCTCGCGCGTGGCCTTCAAGCGCGGCGCCTACCTGCGCCACTTCGTCTATGCCTTTGCCGCGCTGCTGTCCGAGCGCCTGACCCGCTCGATGATCGAGCGCGCGATGGCCGAGCGCCCCGGCACCGATGCCGGCACCGACTACGCGCTCTGACCCGCTGCCCGCCGACGCCTGCACGCCCTCTGACCGCCCCCCTTGACCGTTGCCGTGCCCGCCATGACCCACCCTGCCGCCCTGCACACCCCCCTGCCGCCCAGCCGCCTGCCCAAGGTGGGCACCACCATCTTCACCGTGATGTCGGCGCTGGCCGCCGAGCATGGCGCGGTGAACCTGGGCCAGGGTTTCCCCGATTTCGACTGCGACCCCGCGCTGCTGGCCTGCGTGCAGCAGGCCATGGCCGAGGGCTTGAACCAGTACCCGCCGATGGCCGGCGTGGCACCGCTGCGCGAGGCTGTTGCCGCCAAGATCGCGGCGCTGTACGGCCACCGCTACGACGCTGCCAGCGAGATCACCGTCACAGCGGGCGCCACCCAGGCCATCCTGACCGCCATCCTGGCCATCGTGGGCCCGGGCGACGAGGTCATCGTGCTGGAACCCAACTATGACAGCTATGTGCCCAACATCGAACTGGCCGGCGGCGTGG
Organism: uncultured Bordetella sp.; assembly: GCA_964409495.1. Classification (GTDB taxonomy): domain Bacteria; phylum Pseudomonadota; class Gammaproteobacteria; order Burkholderiales; family Burkholderiaceae_C; genus Pseudaquabacterium. The sequence continues at coordinate 4,784 of CAYPDO010000122.1, read as the reverse complement.
TGGTGCGCGTGGCGCTGCAGGCGGGCAGCTTCCGGCCTGATTTCGACGCCATCGCCGCGGCCATCACGCCGCGCACGCGGGCCATCATCGTCAATTCGCCGCACAACCCCAGCGCCACCATCTGGCGCCAGGCCGACATGCAGCGCCTGGCCGAGATCCTGGCGCCCACCGAGGTGCTGCTGATCAGCGACGAGGTCTACGAACACATGGTCTATGACGGCGAGCCGCATGCCAGCGCGGCGCGCATCCCGGCGCTGGCGGCGCGCAGCTTCGTCATTTCCAGCTTCGGCAAGACCTACCACGTCACCGGCTGGAAGGTGGGCACGGTGGCCGCGCCGGCGCCGCTGACGGCCGAGTTCCGCAAGGTGCACCAGTTCAACGTGTTCACGGTGAACACGCCGATGCAGCACGGCCTGGCGCGCTACATGGCCGACCCAAAGCCCTACCTCGAACTGCCGGCCTTCTACGGCGCCAAGCGCGACCTGTTCCGGGCCGGGCTGGCCGGCACGCGTTTCAAGCTGCTGCCCAGCGAGGGCAGCTACTTCCAGGTGGTGGACTACAGCGCCATCAGCGACCTCGACGAAGCCGGTTTCTGCCGCTGGCTCACCACCGAGATCGGCGTCGCCGCGATCCCGCTGTCGGCGTTTTATGCCGACGGCCGCAACCAGGGCCTGGTGCGCTTTTGCTACGCCAAGCGCGACGAGACGCTGCACTCGGCGCTGGGCCGCCTGGCCCGGCTGTAGCGCACGCCGCCGCCGCGGCCCGCTTCAGCCGCGCCGCGTGGGCGTGGTGGGCAGTTGCGGCGGATCGTCGAAATCGGCGAAGTCGGAACTGCGCGGATCGATGTCGTTGAAGGCCGCCGGCTGGGTGAACTCGCGCGGCGCGGGCGAGAACTCGCTGAGGTCGATGTCGAGCGCCATGTCCAGATCCAGCCGCGGCGGTGGCAGATCGGGTGTGCGCAGCGCCATGGTGCGCTCATGCAGCCGCTCGGCGGCACGCTCGTGGCCTGCAGGGGCCGCGCGATCGCCGGCACGCACGGCGCCACGCTCATTGCTGCGCGCCCACTCGGCCGTGCGTCCCCCCAGGCCCTCGTCGGAGAACAGGCCCAGGTGCGGCCGTGGCGAGGTGGTCTCCTGCAGATCGTCATCCAGCGGCAGCAGCACATCCACCGGCGTGCCCGACACCGGCTGCTGCTCGTGCAGATCGCGCGCCAGCGCGTACAGCAGCAGCACCTCGCGGTAGGCCGGCAGGTCGAAAAGCTCGCCCTGATCGCGCCGGAACAGCATCGATTCCAGCTCGGCCATCGCGTCCAGCGGGTGGGGCCACAGGCGCTGCAGGCGCTCGACCACACCCGGGTAGTCTTCCAGCAGCCTGCCGGCATCAGGGTCCGCCGACCATTCCGGCGCATAGGCGTTGAAGCGCAGGTTGAAGCGATTGCGCGTGCGCTCATAGGCCTCGGCCTGGCCTTGCTGGCGGTAGACCTCCAGCAGCTTCAGATAGGGCAAGGCACTGGTGCCACCGGTGCTGCGGATGTGCCCGACCAGCAGATCGACTGCCGATTCCTCCTGGCCCAGCACCATGAAGAAATCGACCTGCTGCTCCAGGTCGAGCAGTTCCTCCACCGTCACCTCGCGCGGCAACTGGCCGGTGAGCGACAGGTCGCCCGACAGCGATGGCGGCTCGGGCGGGCGCGGCGCGGCCACCGCCGGGCGGGTCAGCGTGCTCGGCTCGGGCTGGTAGGCCCCCATGGCGCCAGCCGTGGTGGTGGGCATGCCCTGTGCGGGCCCGCGGCCGAGCTGACTTTCGGCAAACAAGGCCGTGATGGCATTGGGCCGCGCGCCGGGATCCACCTCGGCATCCGCGCCAGGCCGCCGCACGGGTGCTGCCACGAACGGTGAAGCCATGTCGGCCGGGCGGCCCTCACGGCGGCCGGTTCCGGCCGCACGCTGCAGACCCACCAGCCGCAGGCCCAGCCAGCCGGCCAGCGCCACGCTGAGCACCAGGCCCAGGCCCACCCACGGCAGCCAGGCACTGGCGGTGTCGGCATTGGCCAGGCGATGGCGCATCAGTTGCACCAGTTCCTGCTGTTGGCGCAGTTCGGTGCGCAACTGGTCGAGTTCGCCAGCGGCCACAGGAGAGGCAGCCGGCACGGCTGCCGGCAGCGCAGGCGCACTGGCGGCCAGCACGGCCGTCGGAGCCTGCGCGCGCACCAGCACCGCAGGCCACAAGCTCAACACCAGCAGCGCAGCAGGCAAGGGGCGAAGACGAACACGGCGCACCATGCGGGAGACTGCGTTTCGGGCGGCTGGGTGGAAGGCCATCGGCGGATGGCGGGCACTCTAGCATGCGGGCCGGCGGCCACCCGCAGGTGCCAAGGCGCCGCAAACCCCCCGGGCTGGTGGCCCGCGGGGTGGCCGGCGCGCGCTGCCGATCAGGTGTCGTAACCGGGCAGTTGGCGGTCCAGACGGCGCAGCAGGCCGGGCCACACCAGGCTGCCCCCCATGCCGCGCGTGGCCTGGGCCGACTGCTGCTGCGCGGTGCCGATGATCTCGGGGTGCACCGCGATCAGCTCGCCACCGGCCTGCGCCCGGACCTGGATCGTGCAGCAGGCCTCGAACACGTACATGGCCAGAAAGGCTTCGGCCACATTGGCGCCCACGGTCAGCAGGCCGTGGTTGCGCAGCATCAGGTAGTTGTTGCGGCCCAGGTCGGCCTGCAGGCGCGGCTTCTCGTCATCACGCAGCGCCACGCCCTCGTAGCCGTGATAGCCAAGGCTGGACAGCACGAAGATCGACTGCTGCGAGATCGGCAGCACCCCGCCCTTTTGTGCCGACACGGCCACGCCGTTGAGCGAGTGGGTGTGCATCACGCAGTGCGCATCATGCCGCACCGCATGCACGGCGCTGTGGATCGTGAAACCCGCCGGGTTCACCGGAAACGGCGAGTCTTCCAGCTTGTTGCCCTGCAGGTCGATCTTCACCAGGCTGGAGGCGGTGATCTCCTCGAACAGCAGGCCGTAGGGGTTGATCAGGAACTGGTCGTCCGTGCCCGGAACGCGCACGCTGATGTGGGTGAAGACCAGGTCGTCCCACTTGAACAGTGCTACCAGCCGGTAGGCTGCCGCCAGATCGACGCGGGCCTGCCACTCTTCGGCCGACACCTGCGCGCGACGGCTGGCAATCTCGGGTGGGCGCGTGTTCATGCGAATCGTCTCCTGGCATCGGGTCGGCAAGGCCCGCCCGGTTTGTGCGGAATCGTCGTTTGCGACGGCTGCGGTGCAGCATGGGTGCGTGGACAATAGGCTTTGCATGATGGCGCCGTTGTCGCGCCTGGGACAAGCCATGAATACCCCGGTTCTTACAATCGAAGAGCGACAGAACATCGAATGCGGTGCGTGGTTCTCCAAGCTCTCCCAGCCCCTGCGCAATGCCATCTTGTCGCGAGCCTATGTGCGGCGCCTGAGCGACGGGGCTCCACTGGCCACACGCGGCAGCCCGGCAGAAGACTGGATCGGCGTGGCGCGCGGTGCGGTGCGGGTTTCGCTGGTGTCGCTGTCGGGCAAGCAGGTCACCCTCACCTACTGCGAGCCGGGCACCTGGTTCGGCGACATCGCGCTGTTCGATGGCCTGCCGCGCACCCACGATGCCGATGCCCATGGCGACACCACGCTGCTGTGCGTGCGCAAGGCCGACTTCAAGGAACTGCTGAGCCAGCACACCGAGCTGTACGACGCGCTGCTGCGCCTGAACTGCCGGCGCCTGCGCCTGATGTTCAACCAGTTCGAGGATCTCAACACCAAACCGCTGGCCGCGCGCCTGGCCAAGCAGATCCTGCTGCTGGCCAAGAGCTACGGCATCCCGCAGGGCGAGGAGATCCGCATCGGCCTGCAGCTGGCGCAGGAGGATCTGGCGCAGCTGCTCGGCGCCTCGCGCCAGCGCGTCAACCAGGAGTTGAAGGGCTTCGAGCGCGAAGGTGCGGTGCGCGTGGAACCCACGCGCCTGGTGGTGCTGTCACGCGACAAGCTGCTGGCCATTGCCGAGCGCTGAGGCGCCACGCGCCGCGGCGCGCCCTACCCCACATTGACAGGCCCGGTCCACGGGCACAGGAGACACCCCGATGGACCACAGCGTGAACATCGGCACCCAGCCGGTGCTGGCCTCGCACGCCTTCGATGTGGCGGCGCTCGAGCACTGGCTGACAGACAACATGAGCGGCTTTTGCGGGCCGCTGACGGTTGAGCAGTTCAAGGGCGGTCAATCCAACCCGACCTACAAGCTGATCACACCCGCGCGCGCCTACGTGATGCGCAGCAAGCCCGGCCCGCTGTCCAGGCTGCTGCCCTCGGCACACGCCATCGAGCGCGAATACCGCGTGATGAACGCGCTGGCGCTGTCGGGCGTGCCGGTGGCACGCATGCATGTGCTGTGCGAGGACGAGGCCGTGATCGGCCGCGCCTTCTACATCATGGAGTGCGTCGAAGGCCGCGTGCTGTGGGCGCAGGATCTGCCGGGCATGACGCCCGACGAGCGTGGCGCCACCTACGACGAACTCAACCGCGTCCTGGCCACGCTGCACTGCGTGGACCCCAAGGCCGTGGGCCTGGCCGACTTCGGCAAGCCCGGCAACTACTTCGCGCGCCAGATCGGACGCTGGAGCAAGCAGTACCAGGCCTCGATCACCGAACCCATCGAGGCCATGGACCAGCTGATGGCCTGGCTGCCTGCCAACATGCCGGCCAGCGCGCTGGACGAAGGCCAGGTCAGCATCGTGCACGGCGACTACCG
>CAYPDO010000121.1:0-9799 GCA_964409495.1 uncultured Bordetella sp. | reverse complement strand
GACCGCGCGATGCTCGAGCTGATGTACGCCAGCGGCCTGCGCGTGAGCGAGCTGGTGGGCCTGGCCAGCGTGCACCTGGGCCTGCAGGAGGGCGTGCTGCGCGTGATGGGCAAGGGCAGCCGCGAGCGCCTGGTGCCCTTTGGCGCCGAGGCCGGCGAGTGGATTGAGCGCTACCTGCGCGAGGCGCGGGGTGCCATCCTGGGCGGGCAGCAGAGCGCGGCGCTTTTCGTCACCGCGCGCGGCGGCCCGATGACGCGGCAGATGTTCTGGATCCTGGTCAAGCGCCATGCGCGCACGGCCGGCATCCTGGTGCCGCTGTCGCCGCACACGCTGCGCCATGCCTTTGCCACGCACCTGCTCAACCATGGCGCCGACCTGCGCGCGGTGCAGATGCTGCTGGGCCATGCCGACATCGGCACCACCACCATCTACACCCACGTGGCGCGCGAGCGGCTGCGCCAGCTGCACGAGCGGCACCACCCGCGGGCCTGATCACCCCCTTTTCGCCGTCTGCGCCGGCGGCGCGGCAAGACCGGTGCCGCAGCAAGGGACGGGTCGGGCCGGGCCCGGGCGCAGCAATGCGGCGCGCTGCCAGGCCAGCAGCGGGTTGCCGGGGTCGACAGCCTGCAGCGCGTCGATCAACGCCAGTGCCTCGTCTTGCCGGCCGGCGTCCACGGCCTCGCGCAGGCGCGCCCAGCGCCGGGCCAGGCGGTCGGCGATGGCGTTTTCGCCCCGGTGCCAGGGCAGGGGATGCCAGGCGGGCTCGGCACCTTCGCGGCCGCGCACCTGCCAGTCGCCGAGCGACAGGCACAGCTGGCCATCCAGCGCGCTGCGCGTGCGCGCGCCGATCACCAGGCCCAGACCTTCCTGCGCGCACAATGCCTGCAGGCGCGCGGCCACATTCACCGCATCGCCCATCACCGTGTAGGCGCGGCGGTGGCGCGAACCCAGGTCGCCCACCACCACGCTGCCGGTGTTGATGCCGATGCTCAGGCCCACATCGGGCCAGCCCAGCGGCGCCAGCTCGGCGCGCAGCACCGGCAGCCGCGCCTGCATGGCCAGCGCCGCCGCCACCGCATGGCGGGCATGCTCGGGGTCATCCAGCGGCGCGCCCCAGAAGGCCATCACCGCATCGCCGATGTACTTGTCCAGCGTGCCACGGTGCTCGCGCACGATGTCGGTCAGGTGCGAGAGCAGCAGGTTCATCGAGGCACTCAGCTGCGCCGGCGGCAGTTGTTGCGCGATGCGCGTGAAGTCGCGCACGTCGGCAAACATCACGGTGATCTCGGCGCTGCGGCTGGACATGTTGTAGCGCGCCGGCTCGCGGCCCATCTGCGCCACCAGCTCGGGTGGCACGTACTGCCCGAACAGCGCCGCCAGCTGGCGCCGCGCACCCTGGATCGCCCGGTACGAGCGCACCCCGTGCAGGGCCAGCAGCAGCGGCGGCAGCGCCAGCAGCGCGGCGCCGGGCACCCAGGCGTGCAGGCCCACCCAGGCCGCGGCCAGCGCGCCCAGCAGGGCCAGCATCAGGCCCAGCGTCCAGGCGGTGCCGGCCAGCAAGCGGCGCCGGTGCAGCACGGGCAGCATCAGCAGCGCCAGCGCGGGCAGCAGCGCGGCCTGCACCGGCCCGGCCCAGGCCGGCACGGTGCGCACCTGGCCGGCCAGCAGCCCGGCCAGCAGGCTGGCCTGCACATCGGTGCCCGGCATGGTGCCGTCCAGCGGCGTCAGGCGCTGATCGCCCAGGCCGGCCGCGCCCACGCCGACCAGCACGATGCGGCCGCGCAGCGCATCGGCCGGAAGGCGGCCCGACAGCACATCGGCTGCCGAATAGCGGCGAAAGCCGCCATCGCGCCGGTAGGGCACCAGGGCCACGCCATGGCGATCGACCGGCACCTGCAGCGTGCCGCCTCCGGCAACGCCAAGCCGCAGGCCGCTCAGTGCCTGCCAGGCGGGCGCTGCGGCATCCGGCTGCGGCGCGGTGGCGGCCGGGCGGCCCAGCCAGTGCTGCGCCACCACCAGCGCCAGGCTGCCGAGCACCCGGCCTTCGCGGCGCAGCAGCAGCGGCACCCGGCGCACCATGCCGTCGGCATCCACCAGGCCGTTGAGGTGGCCGGCGCCCAGCGCCGCCTGCTGCAGGGCAGCCAGGTTGCCGCTGTGGCCCTGCCACGGCGGCAACTCGTACAGGCGCGATCCCAGGGCACCCTCGGGCAGCGCGCTGGCCGGCAGCGCGCCGGTGCTCACGGCGCCTGCCTGCGGCGTGAGCACCACGCCCAGCACCACCGGCCAGCGCGCCAGCGTGGCCGCCAGCAGCGCGTCCTCATCCAGACCGGGCAGCAGCTCGCGCAGGGCCGCGGCCGCGTCGGGGCGGTTGCGCAGCGGCCCGGCGAGCAGGCGGCTCACGGCGGCGGCATCGGGGCCGGCATCGGGTTCGGCCAGCACCATGTCCAGCGCCACCAGGCGCGCGCCCAGGTCGCCGGCGATGCAGTCCACCAGGTCGGCCAGCTGCGCGCGCCGCCAGGGCCAGCGGCCCTGCGCGGCCAGCGCGCGCTCGTCAATGTCCACGATGGCGATGCGCGGTTCGCGCTCGACCGGCGCAAACACGGCCAGCAGGCCATCGTGCAGCGCCAGGTCCAGCCGCTGCAGGGGGCCCAGGCTCAGCCAGCCCAGCGCATGGCTGCCGAGCACCAGCACCAGCACGGCCGCGATGCTGCGCGGGCCCGGGATGCGGCTCAGGGCGCCGATGTGGCGGCGCAGTTGCGCCCAGCGTGGATGGCCTGTTGCAGGCTCCGGGTCAGCGGAGCTTGATCTCGACACGACGGTTGCGCGGTTCGGCCACCTCGTCGTCGGTGCTCACCTCGGGCTCGCGCTCGCCGCGGCCGTTCACGCTGATCGCCGCGCGGGCCACCCCGGCCGCGATCAGGATCTCGCGCACCGCTTCGGCGCGCACCAGTGACAGCCGGTCATTGGCCTCCAGGCTGCCCACGCGGTCGGTGTGGCCGGTGACGATCACCTCCGGGGCCTGCAGGCCGGCCAGTGCCTTGCGCATGTCATCGAGGACCGGCGCCGATTCCGGCGTCAGGCGGTTGCCGTTGGATTCGAAGCGCACCACGAAGCGCTGCGGCCGCGGCGGCTGCGTGGCCAGCAGATCGCCATAGCGCTGGCGCACCACGGCCGGGTCCATGGTCACCGGCTGCAGTTCCTGCCCCTTCAGTTCGGCCGCGGCGAAGGGCTGGGCCAGCAGCAGGCGCTGCGTGCCGGCCTTGACCTCCACCGCGCTGGGCCGGCCGTCGGGCTGAGGCAGCAGCACCACACGGTCGCTGACGCTGGCGCAGCCGGCCGCCAGCAGAGCCACGGCACACAGCGCCGTGACCTTGAATGCGCAACGCGGCGGGTTCATTTCGCCCCCTCGCCCGCGTCGACGATGAATTCGGTGCCGCGCACCCCCAGCACCACGGTGCGCGTCTGCACATTCACCTTCTCGGGCGCCTTGCGCGCGAGCAGGCCGGTCACCATCGACAGCGTGCCGCGCCACAGCGACAGCAGCATGCCGCCGTCCTGCGTGGTGGCATTGAAGGCGAACTCGCTGAGCACCAGTTCGCTGTTCGGGCCGGCGGCCAGCAGCGTGTCGTCGGCCAGCGTGATGCCCACGCGGCCATCACCGCCGGTGCGCACCACATCGCCCACCTGCACCGGCTGGCCCACAGCCAGCGCCAGGCCCGGCGCGGTGCCGCCCCGCAGCAGCGTCACGCTGCCGGCGCTGCGCTTGACCACCCCGGCCGGCACGTCGCCGGCAAGGGATCCGGCCGGCGCCGCAGCCAGCAGCAGCGCGCCAACGGCGGCGATCCAGGACATCGATCGGGACATGGCAGGACGGCCGGGCATGCATCGGCCGGAAGATGGCGGGAGCACCGATCTTAGCGGCGCCGGGCAGGCGCTCCGCGCTGGTGCATCATGGGGGGCGGGGCGTGATTCAGCGCAGTTCAGCGCCTACCCTGAAGTGCGGGGTTTGCCAACTATTGACCATGGAATCGTCACCGTTCCGGGTTATCTTCTCGGTTAACAGAACGCAACTGTGCCCGTGAGTGGTGTGCCGCCGCTCGGGCCCGTTCGGAACCGCCAGCGGTCCGGCGCGTTCGGCCGAGGTCCCACGATGCAAAACGATCCCACTTCCCGACTGCCTGGCGAGGGGCAGTGTTCTCCTGCGGCGACCGAAACGCTGTCGGCGCAGGCGCAGGCCCGTCGGCGCGCGCTCGTCAAGGGCTTGAGCCGTGGCGGTGCGGTGCTGGGCGCCGCGGTGCCGCTGCAGAGCTTTGCCGCACCCAACCTGCTGCCTGACAACCGCATCTGCTCGCTGTCGGGCGCGATGTCGGGGGTGAATTCGAACGCCGGTACCGGCAGCACCTGTTCGGGGTTCGCGCCGGAGTACTACTACGGCACCCGGAGCGACAAATTCATGGTGCGCCCGGTGGCTCAGAATTGGCCGACCACCGCGTCATCGTGGCCCACTGGCAAGACGGCAGAGAACAACGACCCCTCGAACGTGCTTCGTTTCAGGGATCTGTTCGGTAGCAATCCGGCGGGTGTTAACGATCCCGATACGCCGGTTCTGGATCTGTTGTACGCGCCCAACAATGCGCCGCGAGTCGTGCGCGTGTGGATTGCGGCGATGTTCAATGCCCTGACCGAGCAGGCCACGCCCGGCATCCTGAACTTCCCGTACACCCCGGCCGAAGTGCGTGCGCAGATCGCGGCCACCAACGCGACCGACTACTTCAACTTCTACGACCAGTACCTGGTCAGCCGCGCGTCCTGAGGTTCCGGCGCTGGCAATTCGGCCTTCATCCCGGCCGCTGGCCGATGGGCAGTGGCCCGCGCCCACGGGCGCCGGGCCGGGACATGCTGCAACAACCTGGGCCGCGCACGCGGCCTTGCTGCACTGGCGCGAGGTGGACGGTGAATGGCTGGTGCATGACGCCGGCGCCTGCCAGGTGCAGCTGCTCGACACCTTGAGCGCTGCGCTGCTGGATCAGCTGCAGGCCGGGCCCGCCAATGAGCCGCAGTTGCTGGCCTGGATGGCGCAAGCCACCGGCGAGGCCGACGGCCCGGCGCTGGGTGCTGCGCTGCGCGCCGCGCTGGAGAAGCTGCGCCTTGCCGGATTGATCGAGGCTGCGCTGCCGTGAAACTGGCCGAACTGGGCGCTGCCGAGTGCGCCAGGCGCCTGCATGGCGACGGGCTGCGCGTGCAGACCGGGCCATTCGTGATGCAACTGCAATCGAGCATCCGCGGTGTGGCCGAAGGGCTGGCGACGCTGTATCCCGACTATCCGGTGCCCAGTGCCGACAGCTTTCCGGATTTCACGGTGCGCATCGCGCCCAGCAGTGGCCTGCGCCGCTGGATCAAGCCGCAGGCGCGCTTCTTCTACGATGGCCAGGCGGTGTTCGAGCCGATGGCGCTCGACCATGCCTACCCGCTGCTGGAATGGTCGATGAACTGGTGCGTGGCCAGCCAGGCCCACCAGTACCTGCTGCTGCACGCGGCGGTGATCGAGCGCAACGGCCATGCGGCCATCCTGCCGGCGCCGCCCGGCTCGGGCAAGAGCACCCTGTGTGCCGGGCTGATCCATGCCGGCTGGCGCCTGATCTCCGACGAGATGGCCCTGGTCGATCGCGACGGCTCGGGACGCATCTGGCCCTTGTGCCGGCCGGTGAGCCTGAAGAACCGCTCGATTGACCTGATGCGTGCCTGGGCGCCGCAGGCGGTGTTCAACCGCGTGACGATCAACACCACCAAGGGCAATGTCACGCACATGCGCGCGCCGGCGGCGCACGTGGCGCGCATGCACGAGCCGGTGCGTGCGCGCTGGGTGATCTTTCCGCGCTGGCAGGCTGGCTCGGCGCCGGTGCTGTCCGCCCGCTCTCGTGGCGCCAGCGTCATCGAGCTGGCGCGCAATGCCTTCAACTACAGCCACCTGGGCGAGCAGGGCTTCCACCGCCTGGTGGATCTGGTGCAGGGCTGCGATTGCCACGACTTCCGCTATGAAAAGCTGGACGATGCGGTGACGGTGTTCGACCGTCTGGCCGCCGAGGCCGCATGACGCAGCCGCGGCGGCTTTCGGGCGACATGCTGTCAAGCCTGTGGCGGCTGGGCGTGTTGCCGGACGCGCTGGATGCCAACGCCTGGGCCGACCTGCTCGGCCAGGCGCGTTCCAGCCTGCTGGGCGCGCGGCTGGCGCTGTGGCTGCAGGCGCATGGCGGGCTGGCGCGCGTGCCCGAGCGGCCGCGCACCTATCTGCAGGGGGCGCTGGAGATCGCGCAGCGCCACCGCGGGCTGGCCGGCGAAGAGATGGCACGCATGCGCCAGGCGCTGCGGCGCATCGAGGGGCCGGTGCTGGTGCTCAAGGGCGGGGCCTACCTGGCGGCACAACTGCCGGCTGCGGCAGGCCGCACACTGTCCGACTTCGACCTGATGGTGCCCCGCGCCCAGCTGGCCGAGGCCGAATCGGCCCTGCTGGCCGGTGGCTGGATCTCGCAGGAACGCGACGCGTACAACCAGCGTTATTACCGGCAGTGGATGCACGAGATTCCGCCGCTCACGCATGTGCGGCGCGGCACGGTGGTCGATCTGCACCACACGATCACCGCGCCCACCTCCAGCTTTGCGGTCGACGGCGGCCTGCTGATTGCCGCCTCGCGGCCGATCGACCCGGCCGATGATGGCTGGCGCATGCTGCAGCCGGTGGACATGGTGCTGCACAGCGCCGTGCACCTGTTCCAGGAGGGTGAGTTCGACCATGGCCTGCGCGACCTGCTCGACATGGACTGGCTGCTGCAGCACTTCGAGGCCAGCGAGCCCGGCTTCTGGCCGCAGTTGCTGGCGCGGGCCGCCGAGCTGCGCCTGCAGGTGCCGCTGCACCATGCGCTGCACCACATCGAGCGCCTGTTCGGCCCGCGTATGCCAGCCGATCAGCGTGCCGCGGTGACGGCGCTGGCGCCGGCCTGGCCGCAGCGCGTGGCAATGGCCTGGCTGCTGGAGCGGGCGCTGCGGCCGATGCATCCCAGCGCCGCGCAGGGTGGTGAAGACCTGGCGCGCGCCGTGCTTTACCTGCGCTCGCACTGGCTGCGCATGCCGCTGCACCTGCTGCTGCCGCACCTGCTGCGCAAGGCCTGGATGCGGCACTTTCCCGAGGACGAGGGCGGCCAGCCCACCGTGCGGGGCTGAGCCACGGGCCCGGCGCCGGCTGCGGCTCGGCGCCCGCAGCGGGGCATCAGTCAGGCGCGGCCAGCGCCGCCAGCTCCGCCTCGGTGAACCCCGCCGCACGGCGCGCCGACAGATTGAAGGGCGGCCGCGGCCGCGGCGCATCATGCCGGCGGGCCAGCGGGGCATAGGCCACCTCGGCATCCACGCCGTCGCGCTGGCACAGCCAGCGGTACCAGCGGTTGCCGATGGCCACATGGCCCACCTCGTCAGCCAGGATGCGGTCGAGGATGGCCACCGCCTGCAAGTCGCCGGCGCGGCGCAGCTTGGCCTGGATCGGCGGCGTGGCGTCCAGTCCGCGCGCCTCCAGCGTGCGTGGCACCAGGGCCATGCGCGCCAGCACGTCGTGCCGGGTGCGCTCGGTCATGGTCCACAGGCCATCGTGGGCGTCGAAGTCGCCATAGGCGCGCTCCAGCGTGTGCAGATGGCGCTCCAGCAGGCCGAAGTGGATGGCCTCCTCGGCCGCCACCTGCAGCCAGTCGCGGTAGAAGGCCTCGGGCAGGCCGGCAAAGCGCCACACGGCATCCAGCGCCAGGTTGATGGCGTTGAACTCGATGTGGGCAATGGCATGCAGCAGCGCCGCGCGGCCGTCGCGCGTGAACGGTGAGCGCCGTGCCAGCTGCACATGCGGCACCAGGGCCGGGCGGGCCGGGCGGCCGGGCAGGCCGGCCGGTTCGGCGATCAGTGTGGCCGGCTGGATGCCCAGCTCGCCGGCCAGCAGCGCGCGCCACAGCGCCAGCGTGGCGGCGGCCTTGGCCGCCGGTTCGGCCAGCCGCAGGGCCTGCAGCGCACGGGGTCGGACACAGGGCAGGGCGGTGGGCGCGGGTGGCATCCCTAGAATCATAGGCTTTGCTCCGCGGGCCGCGACCGGCGGGCACCATCCGTCCAGCCTCTGAGGAACCTGCCCCATGGCCATTTACCAGCTCGGCGAGCGCCGGCCCGAGATCCACCCCAGCGCCTGGGTGGCCGATTCGGCCCAGGTGATCGGCAGCATCCACCTCGCCGAGAACGCCAGCGTCTGGTATGGCGCCGTGCTGCGTGGCGACAACGACCGCATCACGGTCGGCCGCAACAGCAATGTGCAGGATGGCAGCGTGCTGCATGTCGACACCGGCACGCCGCTGCTGATCGGCGACGACGTGACCGTGGGCCACCAGGTGATGCTGCATGGCTGCAGCATCGGTAACGGCACGCTGGTGGGCATCCAGAGCGTGATCCTCAATGGCGCGCGCATCGGCCGCAACAGCATCGTGGGCGCCGGCGCGCTGGTCACCGAAGGCAAGGAGTTTCCGGACGGCGTGCTGATCGTCGGCAGCCCGGCCAAGGTGCTGCGCGAGCTCACGCCCGAGCAGATCGCGCGGGTGCAGATGAGCGCGCGGCATTACGTGGCGCAGGCGCAGCTGCACCGCGAGCAGTTGCTGCGCATCGATTGCTGAAGGCGGGCCGCAGGATGGATCAGCTGATCAAGTTCATGTTCGAGGGGCTGCCGGTGCGCGGCATGCTGGTGCGCCTGTCGGGCAGCTGGCGCGAAGCCATGTCGCGGCGCGCCAGCGTCAGCGACGGGGGCCATGCCTACACGCCCGAGGTGCGCGCCATGCTCGGCGAGATGGCTGCCGCCGGGGTGCTGATGCAGAGCAACCTGAAGTTCAACGGCGCACTGGTGCTGCAGGTGCAGGGCGACGGGCCGGTGAAGCTGGCGGTGGCAGAGACACGCTCCGATCTGGGCTTTCGCGTCACCGCCAAGGTGAGCGGCGAGGTGCCGGCTGGCGCCGGCCTGGCCGCGCTGGTCAATGCGCATGGCCAGGGCCGCTGCGCCATCACGCTTGACCCGCAGGACCGCCTGCCCGGACAGCAGCCCTACCAGGGCGTGGTGCCGCTGCACGGTGACCGGCGCGAGCCGCTGCACAAGCTCTCGGAGGTGCTCGAGCACTACATGCTGCAAAGCGAGCAGCTCGACACCCGCCTGGTGCTGGCCGCCAACGACGAGGTGGCCGCCGGTCTGCTGATCCAGCGCCTGCCGATCACCGGCGGCGTGATGTCCGCGGGCGGCGTGGCCTACAACCCCGACGAGGCGCACATCGGCGCCAACGAAGACTTCCAGCGCATCGCCCTGCTGGCCGCCACGCTCACGCCCGAGGAACTGCTGGCGCTGGCGCCGCAGCAGGTGCTGCACCGGCTGTTCTGGGAGGAGACGCTGCGCGTGTTCGATCCGCTGACGCCGCGCTTCTCATGCACCTGCTCGCGCGAGCGCGTGACCGGCATGCTGCACAGCCTGGGGGCGGACGAGGTGCACGGCATCATCGCCGAGCGTGGCGAGGTGGAGGTGGGCTGCGACTTCTGCGGCGCGCAGTACCGCTTCGACGCGGTGGATGTGGGCGAGCTGTTCACGCCGGGGCGCGAGTCGCCGCCATCGTCGACACAGGTGCAATAGGCCGAAGTCGCCCGATTTCAATCGAAGCGCGCCGCCTGGGCGCCGGGTGCCCACGCCGGCCGAGCGACCGGCCGCTCCGAAGCCGACCGGCAACCCGCCCGGCGGGTGGCGCCG